>NZ_AYXJ01000033.1:0-597 GCF_000681415.1 Pandoraea sp. E26 | reverse complement strand
GAGGTGTGCAAACGCTCTCGATTGTAATAGCCCTCGATCCAGTCGACGATATCCAAACGAGCCTGCGCTCGAGTTTCGTAGTGGACCTCATAGATTCTCTCGACTTTCAGGGTCTTAAAGAAGCTTTCCATAGGGGCGTTGTCCCACGCATTGGCACGACGGCTCATAGAGATCGTTGCCTTGAATCCGGCAGCCAGCTTTTGGTACGCCCGGCTTGCATACTGGGCCCCTCTGTCGGAATGTAACAGCAGTCCTGGCGCCGGTTTGCGTTGCCAGCACGCGCTGCGCAGTGCCTGGCAAACAAGCTCGGCGTCGATGCGTTCGGACATTGACCAGCCCACTACGCGTCGGCTCGCCAGATCGAGTATCGCTGCGAGATACAGCCAGCCTTCGCCGGTCCTGACAAACGTGATGTCGCTAACCCAGGCACGATCAGGCTGCCATCCGTTGAAACGACGATCGAGCAGGTTCGGCGCTACGGGCAGGCTGTGCGCCGAGTCCGTCGTGACCCGATAGGCACGCCTGTAGACCGGGCGCAAGTCCTGACGTCGCAAGCTACGTCGCACACGCTCCTCGCTCGCCGTGCGACCCTGGGCT
>NZ_AYXJ01000032.1:0-188252 GCF_000681415.1 Pandoraea sp. E26 | reverse complement strand
GTGGCAGGTGTCGCACCTCCCCCGCCGTGCGGCGTGGCACCGCCCGCCGCAGTGGTCGCAAGCGTCGTCGTGGCCTGACGCCACGTCCGGCGCGTCGGGTGCTCGCCACCCGACACAACACCTTTTCATTCGAAGTTCGATTCCGGCCCGCTGCCCCGCGTGTCGCCAACGTTTGGTTCGTCTCGCGATGACGTGTCGTCGCCCGACGACGATGGCGTCGTGCGTCAGGCGTCGTGCGTAGCGCGCCGGACATCCTGACAGGGGAAGATCGATGCAATCCGCAGGTCTCGCATGGCGCCGTCACGGCGCCACGCTCTTGTTCGTTCTGCTATGGAGTGGCGGCGCACTCGCCGCCAAATGGGGGCTGACGCACGCGTCGGCATTCGCGTTCCTCGTCATCCGGCTCGGCGTCGCGCTCGCGGCACTCACGCTTGTTGCCTTCGCCCGGCGCCAGTGGTGGCCGGCGGTGGGCAGCCGCTGGCAGGTTGCCGGAACGGGCGTGCTGCTCATCGGGGGTTATCAGGCCGCGTATTTGCTGGCGCTGGCACACGGCATCACCCCGGGCGCGTTGGCAACAGTGCTGGGCGTACAGCCGATTCTCACGCTCGTGGCGCTGGAGCGTGCGCACGGCGCGCGACGACTGACCGGCCTCGCCGTGGCCCTTGCCGGCCTGGCGCTGGTCGTGGCGCAAAGCCTCATGTCGGCGCGACTGTCAGTGGCGGGCTCGGCGTGGGCACTCGCGGCGCTTGCCTGCATGACGCTCGGCACGCTCGCGCAAAAAGGCTCGCGCCAGACACCCCTCGACGTGCTGCCGCTGCAATACGCGGTCGGGCTCGCAATGGCACTGCTCGTCGCCCCCACGCAACCGTGGCACGTCGACGGCACCTGGGGCTTCTGGCTGCCACTGCTCTATATGGGACTCGTGATCTCGGTGGGCGCCACGCTGCTGCTCTATCGCATGATCGCGTCGGGCAATCTCGTCACCGTGACCAGCCTGTTCTATCTCGTCCCCGTGGTGACCGCGCTGCTCGACTGGGCCATCTTCGGTCACCGCCCCACGGCACTCGCCGTGGCCGGCACCGCAGCAATTCTGCTGGGGCTCCGGTTGGCGTTGCGCTGAGCCCTCTGCGTCAGACGCACCAGGCCCACGGCGTCGAACTGACGCGTCGGCTATGATTGTCTGGTCCAGGGTGACAATGACATGCCAAAACTTGTCGTTGTCACCCGAATCTTTCTTACGATGGGAATCTTGCCGATGGATCTGCTCGACGACATGCGCATTTTCGTGACAGCCGTGGACGCCATGAGCTTTACCGGGGCGGCAACGCGTCTGGGGCTGTCAAAGCAGTTCGTGAGCCGCCGGATCTCGTCGCTCGAACAGGCGCTCGGCGTGCGACTACTGTTACGCACGACCCGACGGCTCGCCGTGACCGATCTCGGACGCATCTACTACGAGCGCGCGCGGCGCATTCTCGACGACGTGGAGGCCGCCAACCTTGCCGTGAGCAGCCAGGGCGAGCGCCCGCGCGGGAATCTGCGAGTCTCGGCGCCGATGTCGTTCGGCACAATGTTCCTGAATTCGGTCATTCCGTCGTTTCTGACGACGTATCCGGACGTCACGATCGAGCTCGAACTCAATGACCGGACGGTCGACATCATCGCCGAAGGCTATGACGTGGCCGTGCGCATCGGCGCGTTGGCCGATTCGTCGTTGATCGGGCGCACCATCGCGCCCATGCGCATGGTGACTTGCGCGAGTCCGCGCTACCTGGAGGCCCATGGCACGCCGCAGACGCCCGAGGACCTGCGTGAGCACGCCCTGCTGCCCTACGGCCATAGCCAGCGTGTGAGCTGGAACTTCCAGCGCGACGGGCGTCCGGTCGACATCCCGGTCAGCGGGCGGTTGCGGGTCAACAACGGCGAGCTCGCACGCGACGCCGCGGTCGCCGGGCTCGGCTTGACCTGGCTGCCGGTGTTCATCGTCGCGCCGGCTTTACTGAGCGGCCAGCTGGTGACGGTGCTCGACGACTTCGCACCCACGGCGTCGGCCATTCACGTCGTCTACCCGCAGCATCGTCAGGCATCGCTGGTGATTCGCGCCTTTTCCGACTTTTTGGCATCGGCGTGCAATACGGCGGGCATGCAGTGGTGATAAGGCGCTACCACCGTGCGGAAATGGTCGGAATTGCGGGGGAATCGGCCGTCAGACTTGACCACCCATAGGCCGGACGGGGATACTTGACAGGTTAAAAACCCAGCTTTTTCACGCCGATGACCACGATTCTGCAACACATTCCCACGGGACAACGGGTCGGCATCGCCTTTTCGGGCGGTCTCGACACCAGCGCTGCGCTGCTTTGGATGCGCAAGAAGGGCGCGATTCCCTACGCTTATACGGCCAATCTGGGTCAGCCGGACGAACCCGACTACGACGATATCCCGCGCCGCGCCATGGCTTACGGCGCCGAAAACGCCCGCCTCGTGGACTGCCGTGCGCAGCTCGTGGCCGAAGGCATTGCCGCCCTGCAATCGGGCGCGTTCCACATCTCCACCGCCGGTGTCACGTACTTCAACACCACGCCGATCGGCCGCGCCGTCACGGGCACGATGCTCGTGGCAGCAATGAAGGAAGATGGCGTCAATATCTGGGGCGATGGGAGCACGTTCAAGGGCAATGACATCGAGCGCTTCTACCGCTACGGTCTCTTGACCAATCCGGGCCTGCAGATCTACAAGCCGTGGCTGGACCAGACGTTCATCGACGAACTCGGCGGCCGCAAGGAAATGTCGGAATTCCTGATCGCCAACGGCTTCGATTACAAGATGTCGGTCGAGAAGGCGTATTCGACCGACTCGAACATGCTGGGTGCCACGCACGAGGCGAAGGACCTGGAGCATCTCAATTCGGGCATCAAGATCGTGCAGCCGATCATGGGCGTGCCGTTCTGGCGCGACGACTGCGCGATCAAGGCCGAGGAAGTCACCGTGCGCTTCGAGGAAGGCCAGCCGGTGGCGCTCAACGGCAAGACGTTCGCCAATGCCGTCGAACTGTTCGAGGAAGCCAACCGTATCGGCGGTCGTCACGGCCTCGGCATGAGTGACCAGATCGAGAACCGCATCATCGAAGCCAAGAGCCGCGGCATCTACGAAGCCCCGGGCCTCGCGCTGCTGTTCATCGCTTATGAGCGTCTGGTCACCGGCATCCACAACGAAGACACCATCGAGCAGTACCGCGAAAACGGTCGCCGCCTGGGCCGCCTGCTGTACCAGGGCCGTTGGTTCGACCCGCAGGCGATCATGCTGCGCGAGACGGCGCAGCGCTGGGTGGCGCGCGCCGTGACCGGCGAGGTGACCATCGAACTGCGCCGCGGCAACGACTACTCGCTGCTCAACACCACGTCGCCGAACCTCACGTACAAGCCGGAACGCCTGACGATGGAAAAGGGCGACTCGGTCTTCACGCCGCTCGATCGTATCGGTCAGCTCACGATGCGCACGCTCGACATCGTCGACACCCGCGAGAAGCTGATGACCTACGCCAAGGCCGGCCTGCTCACCGCCTCGAGCGACGACGCGCTACCGCAGCTCGACAGCAAGAAGGACTAAGCCACACGCGCACGCGCCGCCCCATCGGGCGGTGCGGTTGTGTCGCCTGCCACAACGGGCGGCGCGCCCCGCAAGGAGCGCGCCGCCTTTGTTTTTGGCCTGTCACGAATCACGCGCTAAGATAGCGAAAAAATAGGCCATATCCCAAAATTCTCCCGCACTCGGGGTGCGCGCGACATTGGCGCATGCGATGGAGTCCTAGCGTTGGTACGTCTGATACTGCTGCTGCTCGGCGTGAACTATTTGCGCCGCCGCGCGCGTGCACTGATCTGGATCGGTGCGATTTTCTTTGCATTCGGGCTCGCGCTGATCGTCGATGCGCTGGACGGCGTGGTCCATTTCCCGCTGAAGGTCTTTGCCTGGCTGCTGCTGCTCGAGGGGCTGGCCACGCTCGCCATCGTCGGCATCGGTGTGGGGGGACAACGCATCGTACGTGCGCTCAAGGGCGGGGCGTTCACCCTGGCCGCCCTGCTCGTGCTCTTCTTCGACCAGCGCAACGGCAACTTCTGGCTGTCGATGCTGTTCGGCACCCTCTTTCTCGCCGACGGGTTGCTGCAATGCGTGGCCGCCTACGTGGTGCGCTACCCTCGCTGGGCGTGGGCGATGGCGGGCGGGCTGCTCGAAATCGCCGTGGCGATCTTCTTCTATCAACCGTACCCAACGCACTACAAAGGCACGCTGCCGTACGCCATCGGCCTGGGGCTCGCCTTCACCGGCTGGAATGTGATGGTGCTCGCCATGCGCGCGCGGCGCATGCGTCGCGACTTCCGCGTGGAGGACATCCTGGCGGCGCCGGAAGACAAGCGGGGGTTGTGGGAAGACGCCGGGCGCACACCGCGCTGGGAGGGCCCACCGAGCGAAGCCGAGCCGGCGCTGACGGTGCACGTATGGACACCTTCCGGGTCGGCCAAGGCGCCGGCACGGCGTCATCCGGTGATCGATCGTTACATCGCCGCGGTCGACAAGAATGGCGTGATCTCGACCGGGCACGCCGCGCTCGAGAGCCACGAAGGCGTGTACGTGAGCCTTTATCCGGCGCAGGAAATCGACCGCTCGCCCGACCAGTTCGGACAGCTTCTTCGCGCCACGCGGGAGAACGACGTGCCCGGCACGTTCCAGCCGGATTACGCCACGGAGTCGAAGGCGTGGTGTCCGTCGACGGTCAAGGTGCGAATCCGCAACTACAGTCCGGAGCAACTGGGCGCTTTTTGGCAGACGTACCGGCAGAACGCCACGTATAACCTGACGCACCGCAATTGCTCGAGCAGCGTTGCCGCGGCCCTCGAAGCCGCGATCGAAGGCCGGGTGGGTCAATTGCGAAACGGACGGGACGCCGGCTGGTGGACGTTCGTGCGACTGTGGCTCACGCCCGAGTTGTGGGTTGCCGCGCAGTTGCGCAAGCGCGCCATGACGATGGCATGGACCCCCGGCCTGGTGCTCGACTACGCCCGTGCCGTGAGCATGCTCGTCGACCCTCGACCGTTCGGCTGGATCACGATGTCCTCGCTTGCACTGCGTCGCATGCGGCGCTCGCGCCGCGCCTGGCGCGAGGCCGCGGAACAGGCCGCCGCCGCGCAGGCCCGGGGCAATCAAGCCTCGCATGGCTAGCGCCGCGCACCGAGGATCGTCGGCGCCGGGCACCCCATTGGCATCCGACGCACAAGACATCGGGAAGCAGACGGTGTAACGTCGTCGGTAGGGGCCAGGGCCAGGGCAACGGCAGCAGGCAATCGGGATGGCGTGGGAGCGCCGCCCGCAGCGAGCTTCATCCGCAACCCGATATGAGGACAGTTCGACATGTTCAACCGCCTGTGGCGCTTCGCCAGTGCCGCCCTGTTTGCCAGTCTGGTCATCGGACGCACCGCCCACGCGGTCTCCCCGGAAGACGCCCCGGCCACCATCCCCCATGGGGCGATGGTCGACCAGCAACCGCTCGACGCCGACCACGGACTCCCGGAAGCCGGCGAGCAGTTCCGCATTCGCTACAGCTCCATCGACGGCGTCGGCGGTATCGAAGCACGCGAGGATACCGGCGCGGTGTTTCTGCCAAAGGGGCCCACGCCGCCTGGCGGATGGCCGGTCGTCGTCTGGGCACACGGCACCGTGGGCATTGCGAGCGCCTGTGCGCCGTCGCTCAACGTTCGCTCCCAACGCGACATCCAGTATCTGGGAACCTGGCTGTCGCTGGGGTTCGCCGTCGTGGCGCCGGACTACGCCGGCCTGGGTTCGCGCGGATTGCATCACTACCTGAATTCGCGGGCGCAAGCATACAGTGTGCTCGACAGCCTGCTCGCCGCGCGCAGCGCTTTCCCGCTGCAGAATCGCGTCGTATTGGTGGGGCAGTCGCAGGGCGCGCACGCCGCGTTCGCCGCCGCGGGTTTTCAGCCGCAATATGCGCCTGACGTCAAAGTCATCGCCACGGTGCTCACCGGCACGCCGTACTTCAATGCGAAAACCTCGGCCGCACAATTGTTCGCGAGCCAGCCGGACCCGGGGGCGCCCGATCCGAAGATTCCCTACGCGATGTACCTGTTCCTCTCTGCGGCGGATCGCGACCCGTCACTGCAGGCGTCGAAGTTCTTTTCGCCGCAGGCGCTGCCCGTACTGGGCGAAGCCCGTGCGCTGTGCATCGGCGAGCTGACCGACCACGCCACCGCCGCGGGCCTCAATGCCGGCAACAGCCTGCAACCGGACATCCAGAAGCTCCTGCATGCACAGACACCGTCGCTGCGTTACCCGACGCTGCGCGTCGGGCATCCGGTCTTCATCGGCATGGGAACGCGGGACATCGACGTGCCGGTCATCATGCAGCAAGCCTTCGCGCGCGACGTCGCCAGCGCGGGAACGCACGTGGTGACGCGCGTCTATGACGGGCTCGACCACGACGCGACCGTCAATCCGTCACTGCGCGACTCCGTCCCGTTCGTTTATCGGCAGATGCCGAAGTCGACCGCGCGTGCGAGCGCACAATAATTAGAGGGATGTTTCGAGATTAGGGATGGAGCGGCATCAGAACGCACATCCCGAAAGATGCGATAACCCTTTGATAGAGATCGTTTTATTTTTCGTTGCACACAAGCAACACCAAAATGATTACGTAAAAATACATATGGTGCGACGCAACACGACGACCTATACTGAACTCGTCTCCTCCATGTCTCCTCCTGATATGGATTAAGCCCGCAAACACGCGGGCTTTCTTTTTTTCCGCAGCCTGAAAAGCACGTCGGCAGCACGTTGCGCGTCGTCGGGCCGTTGCCGTCGGCCGTTTGCCACCGGGTCCGTTCTCGCTCGCCCAACGGTTTCCACGAATCCGCGAGCGGCCAGGCGGTCAGTCGATGACCGCCGCACAGGTGTCCGTGGGCGCCGCCAGCACGCCGCCGACGCCCGGCACGATCTTCAGTCCTGCGGATGCCACGCGGCATGGCGCGGCCATCAATCCGCAGCCCGACACCGACGTCACGAAAGGAAGAATGGCGAACACCGCCCACCACCGGCGCAGATTGCGCGCGGCGGGCCGGGAGATCGCCTCGGAGTCGCCGCCGGCGCGAGGATCGCGTGCGCCCGGCATTGCGTGCGATTCGCGCGCAGCGCCGTCGGTCTGACGGGACATCTGGGAAAGCATCTTCATCAAGAGGGGTCCTGAAGCGGTGAGATGTCGGCGGGAGCGCCTCAGACGGCGGGCGTCGTGTGGCCAAGGTAGGTGAAGCGCGGCACCGGTCCGTCGTCCGTCATCACCGATTCATTCCAGATGCGCAGCCGTCGCGTGCTCATCGGCAGACCTTCTCGGGGGTAGAGACGCGTATAGACGACCACCGGCTCGTCGGTCTCGTCGGCCCGGGCAATACCGAGCGCGAGATAGCAATTGCCTTTGTAATGACGATAGACGCCCGGACGGAACGCTTCGATTTCCGGCGTGGATTCCGCCGTCGGCGTGGGGGGATTCGACAACATTGTGAACTTCTCCTGCTGCGGCAGTCGGAACGCATCCGACGCAAAAGACATGACAAACGTTCCGTGCAACGTCGGACGGCGAGCGTCGGCTAGCGCGGCACGGCCACGCCGACGGATTTGGCCAGCGGCGCGGGCGATATGCCGGAAGCGCCGCGGAACGGTTCATCGAGGTTGACGATGAGCGCGATCACCATGCCGATCGCGCCCATGTGAAGCGCGATGATGACATTGCTCTTCCACGAGCCCGGATAACGTCCGTTCATCGCCATGGCGGCCAGCATGAAGAGCGAGATGACCCACCAGAACACGCCCGGCACCGTCTTCGTCGAATTCTCGAAACGGCCCTGACGCGCTTCTTCCAGCCGGTCGAGCAGGGTGCGAATCGAACTTGCGCTGTCTTCGTGACGCGCCACGACACGGCGTGTTGCGCTCACGAACACGGTCAAGGCGTCTTCCGTCGTCGGCGACAGATCGGGGTCCGAGGTGCTCAATGACTTCCACTCGTCGGTGACGGCAGAGCGCACATAGGCGCGCAGCATCACGCGGGCCGCCTGCGCATCGGGGTCGCCCACAGCCTTGAGCTCGCGGTCCAGCCGTCGCACCACCGACGCTTCGTGCAGCGCCTGGTCGTCGGCATGCCCGAGATTGGCGCGCACGTCGGTGAGCACATGCGCGAGCACGAACACGATGAATGCGAGCAGACTGCCGTGCACCACGTCGGCCACCGTGCCACGCACTTCCGCGGGATCGGCAAGCCGATCGAACAACCAGACGCGCGCCCCCCAGGCGACGATCACCGCAAGCAGTGCAGTGACCAACGCCATGCAGACAAGCAACAGTGCCGTCGGCAGCATCGTCAATTGATCAACCGGCCATTTCATTCTGATCCCCTCGTTTCCATCTCGCCCGCGGTCGTCGAAAGCGTGTCTTGCGCCGCGATGCCTTGGGCACCGCCGCCGATGCGGCGACTATACCCGATGCAGGGGAGACGGCAATGGCCGGCGCACCTCCACGCGTCAAAGGGGCTTGGTCAACAGGACGGTCGTGAAGCCGCTGTCCCACTCCTCGTCGGGATATTGCGCGACTTCCGCAAAGCCATGTCGAGCATAGAAATCCCGACTTTGGCGGTTGAACGTGTCGGTTTCGAGCCTGGCAAGCCGATGCCCGTTCGCGCGCATTTGCGCCTGAGCATGCGCCAACAACATGGCGCCGACGCCACGGCGTTGCGCTGCCGGCGCCACATGCAGCGCGTCGATGAAATCATCCGTCACATGCACCATGCCCACGATCGGGCCGTCTTCGCGCAGGGTCGCGACCGTGAATTCCGGCCAGCGCGATTGCACATAGGCCCGGGTGCGGTCGCCGGACGCGAACGTCGCGGCGACTTCCGGGCGCAGCATGGGCGCCCATGTGGTGTGATAAGTCTGCATGAGGAGCGACGTCAGCGCCGCCTCATCCGATGCGCGGGCGTCGCGCAGTGCGATCTCGAGTGCCGATTCAGGACCAGGCATTACGCAGTTTCCTCGCGACATCGATGTGAACCGTCACGTCGCCCACCGGCGTGCGGGGCGCGTCGTCCTCTCTCGGCTTCGGAAAGATTTCGTACAGCGGCAGCATGCCGTCCGGCACGAAACGGCTTCGCGTGCCATAGACGTGCCGGTCGCCGAGTCCCGTTTGCTGATGCACGTAAAAGCGCTGCGGCACGACCAGTTGCAGCGACTCCCTCGCGCGGGTCATCGCCACGTATAGCAACCGCCGCTCTTCCTCGATGTCCTCGTCGTCTCCCGTGCTCATGTCGGACGGAATGCACCCGTCGACCACGTTGAGCACGTAGACCGAATGCCACTCCTGTCCCTTCGCGCTGTGGATCGTCGACAGGATCAGGTAATCCTCGTCGAGCATCGGCGCGCCCGATTGCGCGCTCGTGGCATCCGGTGGGTCGAGGGTGAGTTCGGTCAGGAACTGTTCGCGCGAGCCGTAAGTATTGGCGATGCGCGCGAGCTGTTCGAGATCGGCCTGACGCACGGCGGCGTCGTCGAACCGTTGCGTGAGCAGCGGGCCGTACCAGCGCAGGGCGAGATCGACGTCGGCCGGCCATGCCAGACGCGTGTCGTGCAGCGTCATGTAGACGTCGACGAACGCACGCCAGTCGGCGGCCGCCGACGACGGGGGCTTGAACTGCGCGAGCACCTGGGCCGGTGTGGCGGATTGGGCCATCGCGTCGAGCAGACGCGTGGCGCTCACCGGGCCGATACCCGGGATCAACTGCGCCACGCGGAAGCCCGACAAGCGGCTTGCCGGATTGTGCGCCCAGCGCAGTATCGACAGCAGGTCCTTGACGTGCGCGGCCTCGAGAAACTTCAGTCCGCCGAATTTCACGAAAGGGATATTGCGACGCGTGAGCTCCAGCTCCAGCGCGGCGCTGTGGCTGCCGGTGCGAAACAGCACGGCTTGCTGCATCAGGCGTGTGCCCGTCTCGCGTTGCGCCAGCACCTGATCGGCGACCCATCGCGCCTGCCCCGATTCGTCGCTCACGTTCACGAGCTGCGGCAGCCGCGTCGACTGGCGGTCCGTCCACAGCGCCTTCGCATAGCGCTCGCTCGACTCGGCGATGACGGCATTGGACGCGTCGAGAATCGGTTGCGTCGACCGGTAATTGCGCTCCAGCGTCACCACGTGCGCGGGCGTGGCGAACTGCCCGGGGAAGTCGAGGATGTTGCGAATGGTGGCCGCGCGAAACGCGTAGATCGACTGCGCATCGTCACCGACGACGGTCAGGCCACGCCCCTCGGGCTTCATCGCGAGCAGAATCTGCGCCTGCAACCGGTTGGTGTCCTGGTATTCGTCGACGAGCACATGATCGAAACGGGCATCGAGCTCGCGCGCGAGTGCCGGCTCGCCCATCGTCTCGGCCCAGTAAAGCAGCAAGTCGTCGTAATCGAGCACCTGCTGCGACTGCTTGGCGTCGACATAGGCGCCGAACAGCGCCTTGAGTTGCGCCTCCCATTGCGCGCACCACGGAAAATACTTCGCGAGCACCTCGGCAAGCGGCGCCTGACTGTTCACCACGCGCGAATAGATCGACAGACACGTGCCTTTGAGGGGGAAGCGCGACTGGGTGGCGGAAAAGCCGAGGTCGTGGCGAACGAGACCGAGCAGGTCCTCGGCATCGCTGCGATCGTGAATCGTGAAGGCCTCCGACAGGCCGATGCGAGGGGCGAAATCGCGCAGCAGCCGGGCGCCCACCGCGTGGAACGTTCCCGCCCACGGCAGCGACGGCGGTTGAGACGACGCGAGTCCCAGCACCTTCTGCAGCACCGCGCCGACGCGCCGCTCCATCTCCCCGGCGGCCCGGCGCGAGAACGTCAGCAGCAGTATGCGGTTGGGATCCGCCCCGCGCACGATCAGATTGGCGACGCGATGCGCGAGCGTGCTCGTCTTGCCCGATCCCGCACCCGCAATGACGAGCAGCGGCCCGCCGGGCGAGCCGTCGTCGCCCACACCGTAGTCGACGGCTTCGCGCTGTCGGTCGTTGAGATCGGCCCAGGGATCGCCAGCGCTAACGTGTCGCTGGGTTGGCTCGGTTGGCTGAGATGACATGCGAAATTCCGGGGGGAAGGCACCCGCCCACGGGACATTGCCGGCGGACACGCACCATGAGTACTGTATATTTATACATTATAACGATGGCTTCGACGCCCATCATGATTCGTACCGGCACATCTTCCTGGACCGATCCCACGCTCATTGCATGCGGGCGGTTTTACCCGCCGGGCGTGGACACGCCCGAGGCGCGATTGCGCCATTACGCGGCGACGTTCGGTCTGGTGGAAGTCGACAGCACCTATTACCGCCTGCCGCAAGCCACGATGGCCTGGCGATGGACGCAACGCACGCCGGCATCGTTCCGCTTTCACATCAAGGCGTTCCGTGCGTTCACGGGCCACGCGACGCCGCTGTCCGCGCTGCCGGCCGATATCGCGGGCGCGCTCGATCCGGCCGGCGCGATGCAGTCGCAACCGGGCGTGTCGCTCGCACCGAACGCGTTGCCGGCCGAGGTGCGTGACGAACTCTGGCGCCGCTACTTCGAGGGCATCGAGCCGTTGCGTCAAAGCGGGCAGCTCTCGGCGATCCACTTCCAGCTCTCGCCGCGCGTGCGCAATGATCGTGCGGGACGCGCCTTCGTGTTCGAGATCGCGCGGCGACTCGACGCGGAGCGGCACGCCATCGAGTTCCGCCATCGGAGCTGGTTCGATACGCCTTCGCGTGAAGCCGCCACGCTCGCCATGTTGCGCGAGACGGGGGCGGCGCACACGATCGTCGACAGCCCGGCCGGCTTCGAGAATTCGGTACCGGCCGTCTGGGCCACGACGCGCGATGATCTGTGTGTCGTACGGCTGCACGGGCGCAACGCGGCCGCATGGAACCGGCGCGACACCACCGCCTCCTCCGGGCGCTTCGTCTACGAATACAGCGCGGGCGAACTGATCGATATCTCCGCCCGGGTCGAGCGCATCGCCGCCCTCGCGGACGACACCCACGTGCTCTTCAACACGAACCATGAAGACCAGGGCATGAAGAACGCGGCAGCGTTCGAGCGGGCCCTGTCGGATCTGGCCGCCCTCACGCCGGGCCGGCACGGATGACGTCGGCCTGAGGGATCCCCTTGCCGCCGCGCATGCCACGCCTCGGCGTGGCACGGCGTGGCGCCATTGGGCGACGGCACCGATCGACGCCTCCACGTACACACGAGTTCATCGGCGCCGTGACGCGTCGTCGGCTGGCGCCTTCGTCCCGATGGCACTGCGCCACGCGGGCAGATCGGCAAGCCGCGTGCCTTCCGGCGCCCCGCCCCCCGCACCATGCTTGCCGTACCCCACGCGTTGCGCACGATAAATGCCGGTGTGTCCGGAGCACAGATACGCGAGCACACAAGCAATGGCTGCATAGCCGCCGATCTGCGGACCGAAGATCTCGATGGCCATCAACGTCGACGCAATCGGTGTATTGGCCGCCCCGGCGAACACCGCCACGAAGCCAATGCCCGCGAGCACCGCCGCCGGCAGCGAGAGCACATGCGAGAGCGCGTTGCCGAACGTGGCGCCGATATAGAACAGCGGCGTCACTTCTCCGCCCTTGAAGCCAGAACCGAGCGTGACGACAGTGAACAGCGTTTTGCCGAGGAAGTCGTACCAGGGCAGCGTCGTGTGGAATGCGTCGACGATGGTCGGGATGCCCAGTCCGAGATACTGCGGCGTGCCGAGTGCCGTGGCGGCGATCGCAACGAGCAGGCCGCCCACGAATGGACGCAGCGGCGCATAGGCGATACGTCGCTTCATGAACCCGGACGTGGCGTGCGTTGCCTGGGCAAAGGCCATGCCGACGAGACCGCACAGCACGCCGGCCGCGGCCGCGTTGAGCGCGCCCGAGAGCGACATCGACGCGGCGAAATTGCCCGACGCAATCGCATAGACAGTGTGATGCACGCCCCAGGCGCGCGTAACGGCGTCGCCCACGAGCGCGGCGACGAGGCAGGGCAGCAACGCGTCGTAGCGCAGGCGGCCGATCGCGAGCACCTCGAGTCCGAAGATCGCGCCGGCCAGCGGTGTGCCGAAGACGGAGGCGAAGCCGGCGGCAATGCCCGACATGAGCACCACACGCCGCTGCTCGCCGGACAGTCTGAGGACATGCGTGAGCTGATCGGCGAGCGCGCCCCCCATCTGCACGGCGGTTCCTTCACGGCCGGCAGAGCCGCCGAACAGGTGCGTGGCGACCGTACCGAACAGCACGAGCGGCGCCATGCGCAACGGCACGACGCGTTGCGGGTCGTGAATCTCGTCGATCAGCAGGTTGTTGCCCGCCTCCACGCGCGCGCCCAGACGCAGATATAGCCAGCCGACCGCGAAGCCGCCCACGGGCAACAGCCAGAGCAGCCATGGATGGGCAAGGCGAGTGTCGGTGGCAAGGTCGAGCGCAACGAGAAACAGCGCGGAGGCGCTGCCGGCCATCACACCAACGAGCGCCGCCACCGCGCTGGCGTAGGCCGCGCGCGGCAACACGCCACTCAGATCGCGCAACGGGGAATCGTGGAACATCTTCATGGTGTCAAATGTGGAGACGAGCAATGCCCGTCGACAAATTGCCTGGCCATGACCGGAAGGAAAAGCGGGGAGCGGGGGGAGCGGAGAAAGCGGGGAGCCCGGTAGCGGACTTCGAACCCAACACGGAATACGCTCGTACGCATGACCCGCAACCTCCCGGCACGCCAGGATCTTGCAGGCATCATCAGCCCCGGGGAGGAGCGGTTCGCGCAGGAACGCCGGAGGTATGCCATCTCCGTGCAGCAGTCGTCATGCTATCAGGAAGCGCGAGTACTCACAATGAGTGACGCATTCCGCGCCGAAATGCCGAACCGGATCGGCGCATTCCGATAAATCGTCCCCCCGTCGTCATCGCTCCCGTGGTGGCCCTAGAATCGTCCGCGGATTCACGGAGATCAACATGGTCGCGGACAAGGAATACGTCGAACGGGTCAAGGATTACGGGTGGAGCGATGTGGCGGCGTTGTGGGATGACGTGCTCGACTGCCGAACACCGGAGTGGGATTCCGGAAAAGCGCTCGAGTATGTCGTTTTGAAAGGATTCGAGCTCAGCGGCGCGACGGTGAGATGGCCGTACGCGGTGACCCTTCTCGAGTCCACACATGTCGAGCAGATCGACGGTATGGTCTACGTGGCCGGCATCGCGGCGATGGTGGAGTGCAAGGACTTCGCGACGTCCTCGAACCGCGCCAGACTGAGCGTCGGGCATGATCCGATCGCCAAGCTTCAGGGGCGCCTGACGCGGCGGCCTTCCACCCTGGTGGGATGCCTGTTCACCAGCGGCAGGTACTCGGAAGCCGCCATTCTGATGAGCCATTTCACCAAACCCGCCACCATCCTTTGCTGGAACGGCGACGACATCGCGCAATGCGTGTCAAGACGGGATTTTGCGGGCGCGCTCACGCATAAGTATCGTGCGTGCCTCGAGGAAGGCGATCATCACGCGGGCGTTCACTCGAGAGAGGGTGCACTATGAAGACGCGAAGCCTCATATGCGACTCTGCGAACGATGTAGCCCTCATGCGAGCCTGGCTGCCTGTTGACATTGTCGAGACGTCGCACTTTTTCGTGCCGTCGCGCCTGAGCGATACGCCATCGACCGCCGCTAGCATATTGAAGTCGTATCCGCTGCAAGCGCTGCTCATCTGCAACGCCTATACGACGAATCGCCAACTGATTTTGAGGTTGGAGGGCAGAGCCGAGGAGAGGCTGACGCTGTCCGCGCCACCACAACGCTTCGAAATCGAACTTGTTTCGCCCTCGTTGCCGGGGATGTTCTTTCAGTCGTCCATCCTCTTCAAGCGCACCTTCGGCAAGGAGGCATCCGATCGCTTGCATTTGATGGGCCGCTACGATCCCGAGCGCGCCATCGGCGAAGCGGGCATGACATTACCCGAAATCATCGAACGCCTCGACGACACATCGCGCGCTCAGTTGCGCGCAACGCCGATAGCGCAAAGCGTTCTCGATCGCATTGCGAGGCTCGAATCGAAATCGACGCGTCATGAAAACAGCGGGGACCGTGCCATGCACAGTCGCCCGCCGCCGTCACTTCATTGGGAGTAAAGCGCTTATTGCTTCGCGCGCTTCACTGCCTGCTCGATACGCGCGCCGACATCCGGATCGATCTTCTTCCAGTAGTCGAAGGCGCGTTCGAGCACGGGACTGCGCACCCCGGCGAGCAGCGCGCCCGATACCGTTTCGACCAGACGCGAGCGCGCCGCATCGTCGTAGACGTTTCGCACCAGATCGCCCGGCTGGGAGAAATCGTCATCGTCCTTGTGCAGCGTGTATGCGCTGCGAACCATGTCGCCGTCCGATTCCCAGCCGTCCGCTGCCGGTCCGGTCTGATCCGCGTACGGACGCCCGCCGCTGTTCGGCGCGTACGTCGGCGCATTGCCGCTGTGATCGAACGCCATATGGCCATCGAACATGTACGTCTGCACCGGCACCTTCGGGCGATTCACCGGCAATTGATGGAAATTGGTGCCGATGCGATTGCGCTGCGCGTCGTTATACGCGAAGGCGCGCCCAAGCAGCATCTTGTCGGGCGAAAGTCCGATGCCCGGCACGGTATTACCCGGCGAAAACGCCGCCTGCTCGATCTGTGCGAAGAAGTTCTCCGGATTGCGGTTGAGCGTCATGCGCCCCACCTTGATCAGCGGATAGTCCTTGTGCGACCACGTTTTCGTCAGGTCGAACGGATTGAAGCGATACTGCTTCGCTTCGGCATACGGCATGACCTGCACCGACATGATCCAGCTGGGATGCTCGCCGCGCGCGATGGCGTCGAACAGATCGCGGCGGTGAAAATCGGCGTCCTGCCCGGACATGGTCGCGGCTTCCGCATTGGTGAAGAACGCCATGCCCTGCTCCGTGTGAAAGTGATACTTCACCCAGAATTTCTCACCGTCGGCATTGATCCACATGTAGGTGTGCGAACCATATCCGTTCATGTGACGCCACGTGCGCGGCAGCCCGCGGTCGCCCATCAGGTAGGCGACCTGATGCGCCGACTCCGGATTGTTCGTCCAGAAGTCCCATTGCATGTGGTTGTCGCGCAGCCCCGAATCCGGCAGGCGCTTCTGGCTGCGGATGAAGTGGGGAAACTTCATCGGGTCGCGCACGAAGAAGATCGGGGTGTTGTTGCCGACGAGATCGTAGTTGCCTTCGTCGGTATAGAACTTGAGCGAGAACCCGCGCACGTCGCGCCAGGTATCGGGACTGCCGGCTTCTCCGGCGACGGTGGAAAAGCGCGCGAGCATGTCGACCCTGGCGCCCTTGCGAAACAGCGACGCCTTCGTGTAGCGACTCACGTCCTCCGTGGTCTCGAAGACGCCGAAGGCGCCCGCGCCCTTGGCATGCGGCTGGCGCTCGGGCACCTTCTCCCGGTTGAAATGCGCCATCTGTTCGATGAAGTGAACGTCATGCAGCAGGAGCGGACCGTCCGCGCCGACCGAAAGCGTGTTTCGATCGCTTGCCGCCGGGGCGCCCGCGCCAGTCGTCGACCCGGTGTCCGGACGTTCTTTCTCTTTGCTCATACTGACCTCCGACATGAAGGTGGGTGGGGAGAGGGAGAGAATTGGAGTGCGTCAAGCCGCAAGTCGTTCAAAGCATAATACAAGTCGACGACGTTGACCCGGCGGCGGGCGTCGGGCGACGTGGGCCGCGCCCGGGGCCGCCGGCCGTCCGGGCAGGCCGACGTGGTCCTCGGCGTATCAGGCCGCCAGCGCGCGGCACTGGCAGACCACGCGCTCGAAGCACGCCACGGCGAAATCGACGGATGCCTCGGTCGTGAAGCGTCCGAAACTCACGCGAACCGTGCGGCTCGCCGCCTCGGCATCCAGGCCGATCGCACTGAGCACATGCGACGGCCGCCCCGACGCAGAATTGCAGGCGGACGTCGAGGACACCGCCAGATTGCCGTTGAGCATGAAGGTGTGGAAGCCGGGGTGCCCGAGCGTCAGGCTGAGCGTGTGGGGAATGCGCCGCGCATGGGCAGCGTTGTGCACCACGCCGTCGAGTCCCAGCACGCCATCGAGCAGGCGACGGCTCAGTCGCGCAATTCGCGCGTTATCGTCGGTCATCGCGTGCATGGCCAGCTCGCACGCCGTGCCCATACCGACGATCTGGTGCGTGGCCAGCGTGCCCGAGCGCAGTCCCCGCTCATGGCCGCCGCCGTGAATCTGCGCAGCGATGCGCGGCATGACGCCTTTATTCACGTACAACGCGCCGATCCCCTTGGGGCCGTAGACCTTGTGCGCGGACATCGAAAGCATGTCGATCCCCATGGTCTTGACGTCGATGGGCGTCTTGCCGAGCGCCTGCGCCGCATCCACGTGCAGGAGCGCACCTGCGGCATGCACGACCTTCGCGATGGCCGCCACGTCGGTCAACGTGCCCAGTTCATTGTTCACCAGCATGAGCGACACCAGCCCCGTGTCGGGCCGCATGGCAGCGGCGACCGCATCCGCCGTGATCTCGCCGCTGGACGAAGGCGCCAGATACGTGACCGGCGAGCCGTGCTTCTCCAGATAGGCCATCGTGTCGAGAATGGCCTTGTGCTCCAGCACGCTGGTCACGAGGTGCGCGCGCGCCTGTCCCAGCTCGGCATAGCCCTTGAGCGCGAGATTGTTCGATTCGGTCGCCCCCGACGTCCACACGATCTCTGCCGCATCGGCGCCGATGAGTGCCGCCACCTGCGCGCGCGAGCGCTCCACGAGACGTCGCGCGCTCACGCCGGCTGCGTGCGAACTCGACGCAGGGTTGCCGTACACGCCGTCCACGCCGAGACAGTCCGCCATCGCCGCAATCACCGCCGCGTCAGCCGGCGTGGTCGCCGCGTAGTCGAAGTAATGAAGTGTGTCTGTCTCGCGCATGATCGGCCCCGGATAAAAAGTGCATCGATCGTACGCGCCGAAAACGAGAAAAGGCTTGCGGAATCCTCCGTTACAATCGCGATTTGTGGAAATTTGATCCAAAAAATCTCAATAATCAGGATACTTTTTCCCCACATACCTCGGCCACCGCATCGCTCGGGAATCGCACGGTGACGCCCGGCCACGCAGAGCGTGAGCCGCCGGCCGGATCGTCGTCCTTTTTCCCTCTCCCTCTCGCGCCTCCCGCCTCCCGCCTCAGGAGAGGGACTCGATGTGGGTCGAATGCGCATACACCTGACCGAAGCGATTGGCGAGGAAATCCGGCAAGGCGATCTGCTCCTGACGTACGAAGCCGCGCTGCGGTAGCTGTCCCGCGAAGAACATATCGACGGCGGCGCATATCGCGGACGCCGTGGTGATCTGGATGGCGCTCGCGCTGTGCCCGTTGTTACGTTCCGCGAAGATCTTCCGCGCGAAGACTTCCTGCGTCAGCACGCCGCCGCGCAAGCCATTGACCACGACGAAAATCAGTACCACGTCCTGCAGCGTGCTAGGCACCGAACGCTTGAGAATCGCCTTGATCGTGTCCTGATCGTCCTTGAGCCGGAGTTCGTTGAGCAGCACCTTCATCAACGCGCCGTGCCCCGGATAACGCACCGATTTGTAGTCCAGATCGCGCACGCGCCCACTGAGCGTCTCGCACAGCGTACCGAGCCCCCCCGACGTGTTGAACGCCTCGTACTCCACGCCGTCGAGCGAAAAGTGCTCCAGGTCCTCGAGCGGCTGCACGGTCAGGCGAGCACCATCGCGGATCGCCTCGCATGGCTGGCAGTATTCGTTGATGAGACCGTCCACACTCCACGTCAGGTTGTACTTCAGGGAATTCGTCGGGAACGCGGGCAGCGCCCCGACGCGCATCTTCACCGAATCCACCTGGTCGAATGTGGCAGCGAGATGATGCGCGGCAATCGCAATGAACCCCGGCGCCAATCCGCATTGCGGCATCAGCGCGGTCGATGCGCCCTCGGCGAGTTGCTGGATCGCATGCGTCGCGGCAACGTCCTCGGTGAGATCGAAATAGTGGCACCCGGCGGCGACGGCGGCCGTGGCCGCGCTGGTGGCCATCGTATAGGGCAGCGCGTTGACCACGGCGTCGTGACCCGCAACCGCCTGCTGCAACGCCCCCGCGTCCGTTTCGGTCAGCACCACGAAGGCATGCGCATAGTCGCGCACCGATGCCGCGGCAGCGGCGTTGCGGTCGAACACCGTCACCTGGTAATCGCCGCTGTCGTGCAACAGCCGCGCAATGGTCTGACCGATGTGCCCCGCACCGAGCAACGCAATCTTCTTCATATTTCCCCCCATCGTGAACGTCGGTCGATGTCGCGCACCGCCACGCATTGCGATGCACCGACGCTCCAATTCTATGGAGAGTGCCTGATGAAATGTAGCGTCAAATCGTCGAAAAATAAGCTTTCATCGTCATAACGACGAACTTCATGACGGATTATGCCGTCCTTGCTTCGCCCCGCGTTTTGAACGGTGCAGCCAGCGCCGCCGCAGCCCTTCTTGAAAGTCCGATGTCGCGAAGCCGCCGATAATTTCCGTCGATTTGCCGTTTGCGGCTTCGGCGTGCCATCCGCCGATCTCGACACCGCCCCGAACGGAACACTTTAGGGCACATCCCACACGCAGCCCATGGGTTAACTGTCAAGATGAACTCGCGCACCTTCGCCGCCCTGCGGGCGGGCGACACACGTTTCGACAGCGACTTCGCACCTCCGCGCCGGAAAGCGCAATGCGATGGCGCGCATCCTTCCACGGCGATTCGGTGATCTCATCGCATTAATTCGTATTACTATGCATCTTGAGAAAAACATGGACGGACGCATTCGCCTGACCACGATGCCGGCGCTCCCCCGGGCGTGCCAGCGCGGCTTCACCCTGCTCGAACTGCTCGTGGTGTTGCTCATCATCGCCTTGCTCGCGGGATACGTTGGCCCGAAGCTCTTCTCCCAGGTCGATCGGGCCCGCGAAAAGACTGCCTTGGCACAGATGAAATCGCTCGCCGACGCACTCGGCCAGTATCGGCTCGACGTGGGTCAGTACCCCACCGAGCAACAGGGACTTCAGGCGCTGGTTGTCGGTCCCGTCGGGGTGACGCGATGGCAGGGGCCGTATCTCGCGAAGTCCCTCCCGAACGATCCCTGGGACCGCCCTTATGTGTGGAAGAACCCGGGCGCCGATCACGAGGTGGAAATCGTGTCGTACGGCCCCGGCGGCGACGGCGACATGGCACGCCTCATCGTGTATGGCTTCTGACGGGAGCGGTCCGCCATGCCGCCTAGCGTGACACCACGTCTTCGCACCGGCGCGCCAGTGCGCCGGCACGTCCCCCTCCTCCGCGTGCGTTTGGTCATGGCACGCGTGGCGGCGGCCCTCTTCATCGCGACGGTCGGTGCGGCATTCGCGCCCCGCGCCCGCGCCGATTGCTGGGACGTCGCCGCGAATCGCTACCGCCTCGATCCACTGTTGCTGTATGCCATCGCACAAGTCGAATCGAACCTCGATCTGGCGGCTCGCAATGTCAACCGCAACGGCACGCGCGACATCGGCCTGATGCAGATCAACAGCATCCATCTGCCGCATCTGGCGAAATACGGCGTCACGGAACGCCGCCTGCGCGAAGACGCCTGCACCTCCATCATTACGGGGGCATGGATTCTGGCGGGCTTCGTGCAACAGTTCGGCTACGGGTGGGAAGCGGTCGGCGCGTACAACGCCGGCACGGGCCAGACGCGCGCGTCGCTGCGCAAGCGCTATGCCGACAAGGTCCGCAAGCGTTATGCGATCCTCGTGGCCGAGCGAAACCGGCGCCTCGCGCAGTCTGCCGTGGCACACCGGCCATGACGACCTTCGAAGCACGCGTGGTTCGCGACGCCCGAATCTGCGTCGAGTGCATCGAGGCGAGCGACGCCGCCCATGCGCGAGCGCGCCTCGCCGAGGACGACTGCCAGGTGGTGTCGATCCGACGCGCAGGGCGCCCGCTCGCCGTGCCGTCACGCTCCCCGCGCTTCGATGTACCGCTCTTCGCCCACGAACTCGGCGCACTGCTCGATGCGGGGCTGACCGTCGTCGAGGCCATCGAAGCGCTGCGAGAGAAGGCGCCGCGTGCCGCGGATGGCAGGATCTTCGGGGATCTGCTGAACGCGATGTACGATGGCCTGCCGTGCTCCGTCGCGCTAGGCCGCCTGCCGTCCACTTTCCCGCCGTTGTTCGTGGCAAGCGTCGCGGCCGCCGAGCACACCGGACACCTCGCCGCCGCCCTCCTGCGCTATCGCCAGTACGAGCAGCACGTCGAGACGCTGCGCAAGCGGGTCCAGTCCGCGATGACTTATCCCGCGGTCGTGATCGCCGCCGGCGTGGCGATTCTCACCTTCCTGCTGTTCTACGTCGTGCCGCGCTTCGCTGCCGTCCTGCAGTCCGCGCCGCACCTCCCCGCCACCGGCCGCCTGCTTGTCGGGTGGGGCGCCCTGGTCGACGCGCACCGCGTGGCGCTGCTCGCCGGACTCGGCGCGATGGCAACGGCGCTGCTTTTCGCCGGCCGGTCTCCGGACGTGCGATCGCGCCTGCTCGCCGCCGTATGGCGACTGCCGCGACTGCGGGAGCACCACGAGCGATTCGTGCTCACGCGCTTTTACCGCACGCTTGGCATGTTGCTGGGCGGCGGCATGCCCGCAGTGGACGCCATCGGCCTCGCGAGCCGTCTGTTGCCCGCGAGTTACGCACACGCCAGCGTCGGTGCGCTGGCGCAGATTCGCGCCGGTGTGCCGATGTCGGACGCCTTCCTCGCCCATGGCCTGACGACCCCCATCGCGGTGCGCCTTTTGCGTGTCGCCGAGCGCGGCGGCGGCATCGACGCGATGTGCGAGCGCATTGCCCAGTTTCACGATGCGTCGCTCGCGCGCGCGCTCGACACGTTCAGCAGGGTGTTCGAACCGGTGCTGATGCTCATCGTCGGCGGGGTGATCGGACTGGTGGTGTTTCTGCTTTACATGCCGATCTTCGAGCTCGCCGGCAGTCTTCAGGGGTGACGCGATGACATCGTCCTCCCGCCGTCACGACACGCTGCGCCTTTGGCAGCACGATGCGCGGGCCGCGGGCGAGCCACTGGGCGAACACATTGCCCGGCGACTCGTCGCCGACGCGTCGCTGCTTCCAGCCGTCGCGCGCGCGGCCGGACTCGAGGCGCTCGCGCCCGCGTCGCTCGTGGCGGCGACGGACTTCGCCCACCTGCCGCTGTCGGATGCCGTGCGTCACCGAGTGCTGCCCGTGCATGTCGACGGCATGCGCTATGTGGTCCTCGAAGATCCCTTCGATCTGGCCGTACGCAGTTGGTGTGTCGCGCACCGGGCCGCGAGCCGGATGCGCGCCGCCATGACAATGCCCGGCGTAGTGATGCGCACGCTCGAAGACGCCGAACGCCATGAACGTGTACTCGATACGACCGGCGTCGGCGACGACGCCGGCGGCACGGCGCGCCGCGTCACGGAGATCTCGCGGACGAGCATCGACGGGCAGAGCGATGCCGTGGTTCGTCTGGTCGATGCCGCGCTGCTCGACGCGTTGCGCGCGCGCGCCAGCGACATCCACGTGGAGACGGCTGCGGACGGTCTTGCCATTCGCTACCGCATCGACGGTGTCCTGCACCTGGCTGGCCGCTGGCCGGGGCAGGACGATGCCGGGCAGGCGATCTCGCGTCTGAAGGTGCTGGCCGGGCTGGATATCGGCGAGCGGCGCGTGCCGCAGGACGGGCGGTTCAGGGCGCGCATCGAGGGCGGCGATGTCGATTTTCGCGTATCGGTCATGCCGAGCATTCACGGCGAGGATGCGGTGCTGCGCATTCTCGACAAGCGCCATCGCAACGCCGCGCGCTCATTCACCACGCTCGGCCTCGACACGCGCACGGTGACCGGCATTCGTGCCGCGCTGGCCGAGCCGCACGGCATGCTGCTCGTCACCGGCCCGACAGGAAGCGGCAAGTCGACCACGCTTCACACCGCGCTGGCTGAGTCCGACAGCGGCGAACGCAAGCTCATCACCATCGAGGATCCGATCGAGTATGAACTGCCCGGCGTTTTGCAGATTCCCGTCAACGAGAAGAAGGGACTGACGTTCGCTCGCGGCCTGCGCTCGATTCTGCGTCACGACCCAGACACCATCCTCGTCGGCGAGATTCGCGATGGCGAGACGGCGACCATCGCAGTGCAAGCGGCCCTCACAGGACATCTGGTGCTGTCGTCGCTGCACGCCAATTCGGCATTTGGCGTACTCGAGCGCTTGCTGCACATGGGTCTCGACCCCGTGAGCGTGACCGAAGCGCTGCGGGCCATCGTGGCACAGCGCCTGGTGCGCCGCGTATGCGAGGCGTGCGCCGTGCACGACGCCCCCCCGCGCGACGCCACGGCGGCGATGCGGCTGGATGCGGCATCGATCCGGCACGGGCGGTGGCGTCGCGGCGTCGGCTGCGAAGCATGTCGCGACACCGGATATGCCGGTCGGATCGCGGTGGCCGAGTGGTTGAAGATCGACGACGCGATCGCGGCAGCCTTGCGGCATCGCGCGCCGGCTACCGAGTTGCGCCGGATCGCGCGCGAAGGCGGGCACGTTTTCATGAACGACGCCGCCGTGGCCGCCGCACGCGCCGGGGCCACCACCCTGCAGGAGGTCATCCGTGTCTTTGGGATTTCGTGAGCATGTCGTGCTTGTCGAGCGCGACGTGGTATTTGCGGCG
This sequence comes from Pandoraea sp. E26, assembly GCF_000681415.1. Lineage (NCBI taxonomy): Bacteria > Pseudomonadati > Pseudomonadota > Betaproteobacteria > Burkholderiales > Burkholderiaceae > Pandoraea > Pandoraea sp. E26. The sequence continues at coordinate 164,418 of NZ_AYXJ01000032.1, read as the reverse complement.
TCGCGACCGGTGGGAATTTCGAACGTCCGCCGGCGCACAGACGACATTTGGCGCCTGCGCCTGGACACCGGCGGCGTCGAGGGCTGCGCGCAAGCCATGGCATCGCTGCCGCGCGGGCGACTGTGTCGCATGGATCGCCTGCATGTGTTGGCGGGTTTCGGTCTGGCGCACTATCAGGTCGTGCCATGGCCCGATGGCGCGCGATCGCTGCGCGACCTCGAAGCGCTTGCCGCAGGTCGGTTCGCACGCCGCTTCGGAGGCATGTCGCGCGGATGGAAGATCGCGATGACGCACGCGGCCTTCGGCTGCCCCCACCTCGCGGTGGCCGTCGACGGCGATTGGCTCGACCATGTCCATCGCCTCGTGGCGCAAGCGCGTCTGCGCTGGGTAACCTGCCGCGACGTACTGCACGAAGTCGTGCGACGCACGCCGCTCGATGCGAGTGCCGATGCATCGATTGCGGTACATCACACCGGCGGGTTGTCATGCCTGTTGCGACGTGGCGGGCGGTGGCACGACGTCTGTGCGCTGCCGCTCGCGCAGCGATGCGTGGCTCAGACGCTGGACACCCTGCAGACGTTGTGCGGTGTCGACGACGCACCGTTGTGGCTTGCGCGTGCGCACGGTCGGGCACCGTCGCCCAATGACGACCGGATCTGCGTGGGGCGTGAAGCGTGCAGCGCCGCCGCGCCGCACCCCTGGCTGTGGGAGAGCGCATGACACATCGATTTCGTTGCGCGACGGCAGGCATTGCAAAGGTTGCACGGGACGTGTGGCGCCTGACACGGTGGCACCGCGCCGCCGCGCCTCTGGATCTTCGAGCGCGAACCACACGCCACCTGGGCCCATCATGCGCCGCGACGGCGATCGCGCTCACCGGGTTGGCGTGGATCGTCTGGCACGACGCGCAGCGCGTTCGGGCCACGCAGGCCGAAGCCGTCGTACTCGCGCGCGAGGTCGCGAATGCGCAGCGTCGCTGTGATGGCGCCCACGGCACCGGTGCCCCGACACCTGCCGTGCCGTCAGCACACGTCGGGGCGGACACCGCGCGCGCACTGGCACTGCTCGACCGCCTGGGCCCCGCGCTCTCGCCCGATATCGCCTTGCGTCGAATCGAGGTGACGGCCGACGCCGGCACCGCGCGTCTCGGCTTCGAGGCGCGTGACGTCGACGGCATGATCGCGTTCGCCACGCGGCTGGAACCGACGTTCGACATCCAGTGGCACCACAGTGCCCGCAAGGCAGCGTCCGACGCACCCGTCGTCGAGGCATCGATGACGCTCACGCTGCGCGCGCAGGTGGCTTCATGAGCATCGCCCGAGATCGCCTCCGCGTGTCGGTCGCCCGCCTCCGATGGGGCTGCGCGGCTGTCGTGCAACGTGTCGGCACCCCTGGCGTTTCGGGGGCTGTCGCCGCCCTCGCCGGCCTTGCGCTGCTCGCTCCCGTGGCCATCGTCGTGCTCGCGATGAAGGTCATCTGGATCGCGCCCGCACTGCGTGACGCCGAGCGCCGTATCGCCGGCTGCGGTGCTGAATTGCGACGCCTCGCGCCACGCGCGGCTGCCCTGCCGCAAAGCGCGGCGTCACGGGACGGGCCACAAGGATACTCGGCCGATCTGGGCCGCATCTTCGACATCGTTCGCACCAACGGGTTATTCGCGGGCGACGTGCAGTACCAACTGACTCGTCTGAAGGCCGGCGGCGAGCACCTGGCCGTGATGTTGCCGCTCACCGGCGAGTATCCGGACCTGCGCAAGGCACTGGGCGAATTGGGTGCGTTGCGGGGCGCCGAACTCGAGACGGTCGCCATCGAACGCCAGGACATCGCCGACGCCCACGTCGTCGCGCACGTGCGGCTCACCCTCCGGGAGGACGGCCGATGAACACGTCTCGTATCGTCGGTGGGTTGCTGGCCGCGACCCTCTGCGCCAGTGCGTGGCTGGCGTGGCAGGACCGCCGGGCACGGAGCGCCGCAGCGCCCGCGCAGCGCGACGCGTCCACGCATCGCGCCCGCACCGTGGCCCATCGAAAGCAGCCGCCCTCCGCCCCCGCAAAGGACGGTGCCCTGCCAGACGTCGATCTGTTCGCCGCCCGGCACTGGGGCCCATCGCCGGGCGAACCACGCGCACAAGCCGCATCGAGCCTCACGCCCCCTCGTGCGCCAACCGGGCCGAGAGAGGCGCCGTCACCCGTGTTCGACGTGGCGGCGGTGTGGCGCTTCGACAGCCGCCCGCCTGTCGTCGTACTGGAGCGACGCGGGCAGACGTGGTTACTGTGCGAGGCTTGCGACGCGCCGGGCCGCGTTGCGCCGGGCGACACTTTTGCCGGCGCGTTTCGGCTCGATCGCATCGACGCAACATCGCTGACCTACACGCGCCGGACCGACGCCCGCCGCATGACATTGCCGCTGCCAAACCCCATGCGGGGCCTCGCCGGGACTGAACCCGATGTCCATCGCGACCGGTAGTGCGGGCGGCGCGCAGCCTCGCCCCGTGGCCCGATTACTCGCGCGACTCGGCGTGCTCTGCCTGTTTGCGGCGCTCGGGGGCTGCGCCGTGCCGAATGCGTTGTCCGAGAGCGACGCGGCCGTCCGCAAGGGAGATCTCGCCGGCGCCGTCACGCGGCTTGCCGAACACCTGCGCAACGACCCGCAAAGCATCGCTCTGCGAACACGCTATCTGCTCGTACGCGAGCAGCTCGCGGCGCAGTACCTGCGCAACGCGAGCGACGCCCTTACGCGCGGCGACGAAGCGCAGGCCAGGCACTGGCTGACGCAAACGCTGCGCTTCGACCCCGCCAATCAGGCGGCGGCACAGTGGCTCGACCGGCTGCGGATTCGCGACCGCCTTCGAGGATCGTTGGCCGATGCGCAAGCCAGGGCATCGAGCGATCCGCGCGCGGCGCTGCGCATCGTGTCTCGCGTGCTGCGCCAACTGCCCGACTGGGGGGAAGCCATCGCGTTGGCGGAGCGGATTCGAAGCATCCTCGACCGCGCACCGCCTCCCGCACCGGCGTCGGCCGCCCCCGTGCTGCGCAAGCCGGTCTCGCTCAGTATCAAATCGCGTCCGTTGCCCGCGATTTTCGAGATGATTTCGCAGGTCACGGGGATCAACTTCGTGCTCGACAGCGACCTCGCTCGTGCAGCACGCGCGAGCCTCGACGCGACACAAACCACCGCCGGGGACGTCATCGATCTGTTGCTCTCGACAAACCGTCTGGAAAAGCAGTTTCTCAATGCCAACACACTGCTCATTTTCCCGGCGACCGCCGAGAAGCTCGCCCGGTACCGGTCGCTCGCGGTGCAGACATTCTTCCTCAGCTATGCCGACGTCAAGAAGGCCGCCGCGCAGATCAGGCAACTCATGCGCCCGCGCAACCTGTTCGTGGACGAGCGTCTGGGCGCGATCACGGTGCGCGACAGTGCCGAGGCGCTCGACGCGATCTCCCGCATGATCGACGTGATCGATCTGCCGACCTCCGAGGTGACGCTCGACGTGCAGGTGCTCGAAGTCTCCAACGATGGTCTGCTCGATCTCGGCATCCGTTATCCGGAGAGCGTGTCGCTGCGCTTCTCCGACGCTGTCCGGGACGCCGGCGGCGGCGTCACGCTGAGCCGGTTCGGGCGACTGAGCGGCGACGCCGTCGATCTCGACGTTACGGCGCCGCTGGCACGCCTGAATCTGCTGCAGGAGGCGAACAAGGCGCAGATCCTTGCCAACCCGCGCATTCGGGTGCGCAATCGCGAGAAAGCGACGATCAGCATTGGCGAACGCGTACCCGTCGTGAGTACGACCAACCTGAACGGCGCGGTCACGGAATCGCTGACATATCAGGACGTCGGTCTGAAGCTCGACGTGGAGCCCAGCATCAGTCTGAACGACGAAATCGTGATCAAGGTCGCGCTGGATGTGAGCAACATCACCCGGCAGGTGCAGACGAAGACCGGGCTCATCGCCTACAACCTGAGCGCGCGTACGGCGAAAACCACGCTTTCCGCCCGCAACAATGAGACACAGGTGCTTGCCGGACTGATCAATCGCGAGACACGCGAGAAGATGTCCGGCATACCCGGACTGAGCCGGGTGCCGCTGCTGGGTCGGCTTTTCGGTTCGCAATCCGAGGATCATGCCAAGACGGAGGTGGTGCTGCTCATCACCCCGCACGTCGAACGCAGCCTGGCCGTGCCGGCGTCTCGCGTGAGCCGCTTCGACAGCGGCACGGAGCAACATCCGGGCGACGCGCTGCGACTCGGCCCAACGACGCACATGGTGATCTCCAACTTACCGTCGGACGCGGCGGCTTCATCCGGGCGCCCGGCACGCATCGCGCCGCCTGACGTGGCGGCGGATGCGCTGTCGGATGCGCTGTCGGATGCATTTCCCTCCCGTTCGTCACCGCACGCCTGGCGGCAGATGCCGGCGGCGTCCTCGTCGGGCGGGTCGGAGCCCGCGCGGTCCCCACGGGAGTCATCGCCAGAATCGGCCGCGCAGGACCCCGCCGACAGCGGCTTTCCGTCGTCGCCCGAAGATCGCGACGACCCGCCACGCGTTTTCGGGGGAAAGGTCGTCGGCCCCAAGGTGGACGGCAAGTGAGCGGGCGTCGTCGACACGCGCGAAGCGCGTCGCCTGCCCGGATGTCGGGCTTCACGTTGATCGAAATGAGCGTGACGCTGGCGTTGCTGGCATTACTCGCGAGCGCGGCCGCTCCGTTGACGCAGATGGTCCGGCGCCGCAGCGAGGAAATCGAACTGCGGCGGGCGCTGCGCGACATTCGTCACGCCATCGACGCGTACTACGACGCGGCACAGAAGGGGGAGGTGGCGCGCGGGAGCGACGAGAGCGGCTACCCACCGAATCTCGCGTCGCTCGTGGACGGCGTGCGCGACGCACGCGATCCGAGCGGGACGCGCAGGCGCTATTTCCTGCGGCGGCTGCCGCGCGACCCGATGTGTCACTGCGCAGAGCGGGACGCCGCGTCGACGTGGCGATCGCGCAGCTACGACAGCCCGCCCGATGCGCCGGCCGAAGGGGCCGACGTGTTCGATGTCTACTCCTCCAGCGACGACGAGGCACTCGATGGTACGTTCTATCGCGACTGGTAAGCCGGAACCCCGGGCAGGCGCTCGGCGGTGTTGCGGATTCACGTTGATCGAGCTGCTGGTGGTGCTCGCCATCGTGGCGTTGCTGCTCTCCATCGCCGCGCCGCGCTACTTCCGGCAGTACGACAAGGCACGCGAGACCGTGTTACGGCACAACCTGGAGACACTTCGTCAGGCGCTCGACGACTATCGCGACGACCGAGGTGAATCGCCGGCGACGCTCGACGTGCTGGTCACGGCGCACTATCTCAAGACGCTGCCGCTCGATCCGGTAACCGGGCGCAACGACACGTGGCGGCTCGCGCCGGGCGACGACAGCCGTCCGGCCGACGTCCACAGCGGCGCGACGGGGCGGGCGCTTGACGGGAGCGCCTATGCGTCCTGGTAATGCTGGCGAGCGGCCCGTCCGGTCACGATGTCCGCGCGCCTGCGCGACGCACCGGGGCAGCGTCTATTTCGGCATGATCGTGGCGGTGACGATCGTCGGTGTTCTGCTCATGCAGACGTCGACGTTGTGGTCGGCGCAGCGGCGACGCGAGCGCGAAGCGGACTTGCTGGCGAAGGGAGACGAGATCCGGCGCGCCATTGCGCGTTACCACGCGTCGGGGCCGGCGCCGGGACGCTATCCGAGGTCGCTCGACGATCTGGTGGTGGACACCCGGCTCGCACGCCCGGCCCATCACCTTCGACGCGCCTATGCCGACCCGATGACCGGTGCCGGCTGGAATATCGTTCGCGCCCCTGACGGGGGCATCAGGGGCGTCTTCAGCGGCGCGAAGGGCACGCCGCTCAGACAGACCGGATTCGACGAAGCCGACAAGACATTCGCCGGACAGGACAGCTATGCGGGATGGGTGTTCCTGTACACGCCACGCTAGCCCGATGCATGCCCAGTCGCATGAAAAAGGCCGGCTCGCGATCCGCGCAGCCGGCCAGGGACGCACCGAAGTCTATGGTACGTCAGACGCCTCGCCGTTATTCCACCGTCACCGACTTCGCCAGATTTCGCGGCTTGTCGACATCGGTACCGCGGGCGCAGGCGGTGTGATATGCCAGCAGTTGCAGCGGCACGACGTGCAGGATCGGCGACAGTTGGCCGTAATGCTCCGGCATGCGAATCACGTGGATGCCCTCGGCATTCGAGATCTCCGTATCGGCATCGGCGAAGACGTACAACTGACCGCCGCGCGCCCGCACTTCCTGCATGTTCGACTTCAGTTTTTCGACCAGTGCGTCTCGCGGAGCCACCGTCACCACCGGCATCTCCTCGGTCACCAGTGCCAGCGGCCCATGCTTCAACTCGCCCGCCGGATAGGCCTCGGCGTGGATGTACGAGATCTCCTTGAGCTTGAGCGCACCTTCGAGCGCGATCGGGTAATGCAGGCCGCGGCCGAGGAACAGCGCATTCTCGCGACGGGCAAATTCCTCCGCCCAGGCAATGATCTGCGGCTCCAGCGCCAGCACGCTGTGCAGCGCCGCCGGCAAGTGGCGCAACTGCGTCAGATAGTCGGCCTCCTGTGCCGCCGTCAGACGACCGCGCAGCTTCGCCAACGTCAGCGTGAGCAGGAACAGCGCCGTGAGCTGCGTCGTGAACGCCTTCGTCGACGCCACGCCGATTTCCGTGCCCGCGCGCGTGAGGTAATGCAGGGCCGTCTGGCGCACCATCGCGCTGGTGCCCACGTTGCAGATCGCCAGCGTATGCGTCATGCCCAGCGATTGCGCATGCTGCAGCGCCGCCATCGTGTCGGCCGTCTCACCCGACTGCGAAATCGTCACGACCAGCGTCTTCGGATTCGGCACGCTGTCGCGATAGCGATACTCGCTCGCCACTTCCACCTGCGTCGGAATCTGCGCCAAGGACTCCAACCAATATTTGGCGGTCATGCCCGAGTAGTAACTCGTGCCGCACGCCAGAATCAGGATCGAATCGACGTTGCTCAACACCTCCTGCGCCTTCTCGCCGAACAACGTCGGCGAAATGCCCTCGACGCCTTCCATCGTGTCGCCGATCGCGCGCGGCTGCTCGAAGATTTCCTTCTGCATGTAGTGGCGATACGGACCCAGCTCGACCGCGCCCGTATAAGCCTGCACCGTGCGCACTTCGCGCTCGACGGCCCCATCGTTGCGATCCACGATCTTCACGCCATCGAGCGTGAGTTCGACGATATCGCCCTCTTCCAGATAGATGAACTGGTCCGTCGTGCCCGCCAGCGCCAGTGCGTCCGAAGCCAGGAAGTTCTCGCCCTCGCCCACACCGACCACCAGCGGCGATCCGGCGCGCGCGCCCACCACCCGATGCGGCTCCTGCTTGCGGAACACCGCAATCGCGTAAGCGCCGTGCAAACGACGCGTCGCCAGACGCACCGCGTGGAACAGATCGCCCGCCGCGCCGTTCGACAGCAGGTGATGGATGAGGTGAGCGATGACCTCCGTGTCGGTCTGCGACACGAACGTGTAACCCAGGCCGCGCAGCTCGTCGCGCAGGCTCTCGTGATTCTCGATGATGCCGTTGTGCACCAGCGCCACTTCGTCGCGCGAGAAGATCGGATGCGCGTTGTCGGTGACCGGCGCGCCGTGCGTTGCCCAGCGCGTGTGCGCAATGCCGGTCTCGCCGGCCAGATGCGTCTGCGCAAGCTGCTCGTCGAGATCGGCCACACGCGATACGCTGCGCGCGCGCTGCGGTGCACCGTCCTTCAGGACCGCCACGCCGCACGAGTCATAGCCGCGGTACTCCAGCCGGCGCAGGCCCTCGACCAGTACCGGTACTACATTACGTCGCGCTACCGCGCCGACAATGCCGCACATATTCCTTCCCTTTACGCCAGAGGTCCTGGCTCTTTCGATCGGATTCGATCGGATTTGACTCGCCCGGCGTGCACCGTGCGCCCTGGCACACCGCACACCGGTCCATAACCGAGGATTTTACTGCTTCTGCTTGCGCGGGCGAACGTAACCGGTCTTCGCTTCCTGCGTCTTGCCGTTGAGCACCAGCGAGTCTTCCGGCGTGTCCTTCCAGACGGTCGTGCCCGCCGCGATGGTGGTCCCCCGACGGACCGTCACCGGCGCCACGAGTTGCGTGTCCGATCCGATGAACACATCGTCCTCAATGACCGTGCGGTGCTTGTTCGCACCGTCGTAGTTGCACGTAATGGTGCCCGCCCCGATATTCACGCGCGTGCCAACGGTCGAATCGCCCACGTAGGCCAGATGGTTCGCCTTCGAACCCTTGCCGAGCGACGCATTCTTCACTTCGACGAAATTGCCGATGTGCACTTCGTCGGCCAGGTCCGCCCCCGGACGCAGTCGCGCATAGGGGCCGATGTGCGCGTCGGCACCGACCACCGCGCCGTCGAGATGGCTGAACGCCTCGATATGCGTGCCGGCACCGATGACACTGTTGCGAATCACGCAGTTCGGGCCGATGGTCGCACCGTCGCCGATCGTCACCTTGCCTTCGAAGACGCAGTTCACGTCGATGGTGACATCGGTGCCGCACGCGACCTCACCGCGCATGTCGAAACGCGACGGGTCGATCAGGGTCACCCCCGCGGCAAGCAGGGCCCCGGCCGCATTACGCTGATAGTCGCGCTCCAGTTCGGCCAGTTGCGCCTTGTCGTTCACGCCGTTGGGCTCCCATGCGAACGCCGGCTGTGTGGTCACCACCGGCACGCCGTCGGCCACCGCACAGGCAATCACGTCCGTCAGGTAGTACTCGCCCTGCGCATTCTGGTTCTTCAGCCCGCCCAGCCAGCCCTTGAGCGCTCGCGTGGGCGCCACCACGATGCCGGTGTTGATTTCGCGAATGGCGAGTTCGGCCTCGTTGGCGTCTTTCTGCTCGACGATACGCAGCACGTTGCCCGCGCCGTCGCGCACGATACGGCCGTAGCCGGTCGGGTTGTCGAGGTCGACCGTCAGTACGCCCAGCTTGTCGCCCCCCGCCGCGTCGAGCAGTGCTTGCAGCGTTTCGGCGCGCGTGAGCGGCACGTCGCCATAGAGCACGAGCGTGGGCACCGATTCGTCGAGCAACGGTGCCGCCTGCTGAACGGCGTGACCCGTGCCCAGTTGCTGGGCCTGCTCGGCGAACAGCACGCCGTCGCCGGCCACGGCTTCGCGAACGGCCTCGCCACCATGCCCGATCACGACGATGAGCTTGCCCGGGGCGAGCGTGCGAGCGGTCGCAATCACGTGCGACAGGAGTGGCCGGCCGGCCAGGGGCTGCAATACCTTGGGCAGCTTCGAGCGCATGCGCTTACCCATGCCGGCGGCGAGAATCACAATATTCATGGCGTCGTGACGATCAGAAAGTGAAATGCGGGTGTCGGAATTGGGCGGCACCGGGAAATCCGGCGGGCCGCGTCGTGTCGTGTCATATGCCGCGTCGGTCGATGCGCCGCGGCCGGCCACAAAACCGGCCGCGCGCCGCCCGTACGCGGCCAGTCAATCGTCGAACTGCGCGATACGGATGATGCCGGCGTCGCTCTCGTCGCCGCACGGCGCCTCATCGAACGCAATGTCGCCGAGCGGGTCGGGCTGGCCCGTGGCGCGCAGGTTCTTGAAGTCGTGAAGATTCGTGTCCATCAAATGCGACGGAATCACGTTCGACAGCGCACTGAAGATCGATTTGATGCGCCCCGGATGCTGCTTCTCCCACTGGCGAATCAGCGTCTTCATCTCGGCGCGCTTCAGGTTCGGCTGGCTGCCGCAAAGCGTGCACGGAATGATCGGGAACTGCTTGTATTCGGCGTAGCGCTCCAGGTCCATTTCGCGCACATACGCGAGCGGCCGGATCACCACGTTCTTGCCGTCGTCCGACTGAAGCTTGGGCGGCATGCCCTTGAGCTTGCCCCCGTAGAACAGGTTCAGGAAAACCGTCTCGATGATGTCGTCGCGATGATGGCCGAGCGCGATCTTGGTCGCGCCCAGCTCGCCCGCCACGCGGTACAGAATGCCGCGACGCAGACGCGAACACAGCGAACACGTTGTCTTGCCCTCGGGCACCACGCGCTTGACGATCGAATACGTGTCCTGATTCTCGATGTGGAAATCCACGCCGATCGCGCGGAAGTAATCCGGCAGCACATGCTCGGGAAAGCCGGGCTGCTTCTGATCGAGATTGACCGCGACGATCGAGAAATCGATCGGGGCGCGCTCGCGCAGCTTGAGCAGAATGTCGAGCATGGCGTAGCTGTCCTTGCCACCGGACATGCACACCATCACGCGATCGCCGTGCTCGATCATGTTGTAGTCGCCGATGGCCTGCCCCGTCAGACGGAACAGGCGCTTTTCGAGCTTGTTGTTTTCAAACGCGAGCTTCTGCGCTTTCTTCACGCTGTCGGCGGCAACGCCGCCGGTCGCGGCCAGCGGCGCACCGGTCTCGGGCATCACGGCACTCATGTCAGGCATCCTTCATCTTGAACACTTCGATGCCCACCGAGTGGCAATCGGGATAAACGTCGGGCTTCTCGGTCGACACGCCCACGGCTCGCACGCGCGGATGTGCCAGCAGCGCAGCCGCAACGTCGTCGCAGAGCGTTTCCTGCAAGTGGATGTGGCCCTGCCCCACGCGCCTGGCGATGGTCTCGCGCATGAAGTCGTAGTCCACCACTTCTTCAAGTTTGTCCGCCACCGGCGTGCTGTCCGAGAGCGGCACGAAGAGCTGCACGTTGATCAGCACGCGCTGTTCGCCACGCTTTTCATAATCGTGCACGCCGATGTTGATGAACACTTCGTAGTCGCGCAGGAACATGCGACGGCAGTCCATCAGGCGAGGGTGGGAGAGAGCGCTATGCATTTTGAAAGCTCGTAATGACAATCAACGAGACCGGTCGGCGTCGGCCGGCTCGGTCAGAAATTTCACGTCGCGCGATGAACTCGCGAGGTGTTGCCCACCGTCGACATAAAGCACCGTGCCGGTCACGGCAGGCGCTTCGGCCAGATAGGCCACGGCCTGTGCGATGTCGTCGGGCGTCGACGAGGCACCCAGCGGCGTGGATGCGTGCGCGGCCGCAAACCCCGCGGGCGTCTGGTCGACGGACAGCAACGTCACCCCCGGGGCCACGCCGACCACGCGCAGCCGCGGCGCAAAGGCTTGAGCCAGCAAGGTCGTCGCCACATCCAGCGCCGCCTTGGACAACGTGTACGACAGGTAATCAGGGTTCGGATTCGCCAGCTTCTGATCGAGCAGATTGACGACGACACCGCGCCCCGCCTCGCCCAGCGCCGCGTACATCTCGCGCGCCAGCACGAGCGGCGCCCCCGCGTTCACGCGCATGTGACGCTCGAGCGCCCGGTAGCCGAAATCGCTCGCGCTATCGTACTCGAAGCGCGACGCGTTATTGACCAGACAGCGGGGTACCCCCAGCGCGTCAGCGCATTGGGCGACCAGTCCGGCCGTGGCCGCTTCGTCGGCCAGTGACGCTTGCAGCGCCACCGCGCGGCGTCCCAGCGACTCGATGGCCGCCACGGTCTCGAGCGCCTCGTCGTGCGAGCGCTCATAATGCACGGCCACATCCCAGCCCGCGCCGGCCAGGCGCAGTGCGATCGCGCGCCCGATGCGGCGCGCGCCGCCCGTCACCAACGCCACGCGCGACACGACGGGCGTGGCGGCGAGGTCACGGGCGGGCGTGGAGCGTGGCGTCGATGCAACGGTCATGCGGCGAATTCCTGTCTATGAACGAGTGAGTGGGCGTCGTCGATGCGGCGATTCGCTCGCGCCCATGCGACACGTCGGACGATGCGCGTGCTGCCAAGGGAATGCCAACGGCGGTCGGGGGCGGCAAAAATTGGCGAATTACACGCAAAAAACAGCCAAAATTCGACGAAAACCCTCTCGAATCAAGGCGATTCCGAGCTTCTGCGGTCCTTATCGGCGAAAGCAGCCAGCCGGCACCGTCTCCGTTACAATGCCCGCATGAATCAGGCCGCACCGAAACCCCATAGTTTACCTGTTCCGGAGGCAGACGCGCTCGAACACTCGCGTCGCCTCACGGCTTACCTCGCCGATGCCATCGACGCCGCCGGCGGCTGGTTGCCGTTCGATCGCTTCATGGAACTGGCTCTCTACGCGCCGGGCCTCGGCTATTACGCCGCCGGCGCCGCGAAATTCGGCCGGCTCGCTGCCGACGGCAGCGACTTCGTCACCGCGCCGGAACTCACCCCGCTGTTCGCCGGCACGCTGGCGCGCCAGCTCGGCGAGATCTTCGAACAGACGGGCGACGCCAGCGTGCTGGAATTCGGCGCCGGATCCGGACGCCTCGCAGCCGACCTGTTGCTCGCACTCGAGGCACAGGGCACGCCGTGCGAACACTACTCGATCATGGAACTGTCCGGCGAATTGCGCGCCCGCCAGCGAGACACCATCGCCGGCGCGGCGCCGCATCTGCTCGATCGCGTCACCTGGCTCGATCGTCTGCCCGACGCCTTCCACGGCGTGATGCTCGGCAACGAGGTGCTCGACGCCATGCCCGTACGTCTGTGGGCGAGGCGTCCGGACGAGACGGGGCACCCCGCCTGGTTCGAGCGCGGCGTCGTGCGAACCGCCAGCGGCTTCGCGTGGGAAGCCCGCCGCCATGCCGGCCCGCTGCCCGAGGCTCCGGCGTCGCTCGACAGCCTGCCGCCGATGCAGGAATACCTGACCGAAACGCACGAAGCCGGCGCGGCCTTCGTGCGCAGCGTGGCGCCGCTGCTGGCGCGCGGTGTGCTGCTGCTCATCGACTACGGTTTCCCAGCGCGCGAGTACTATCACCCGCAGCGCGCCCACGGCACGCTGATGTGCCATTACCGCCATCACGCCCACGACGATCCGTTCTATTATCCGGGCCTGCAGGACATCACGGCTCACGTCGAGTTCTCGGGCATCGCCGATGCGGGCGTCGAGGCCGGCCTCGATCTGCTCGGCTTCACGTCGCAGGCGCGATTCCTGATGAACGCGGGCATCGTCGATCTCATGAGCGCGCTCGATCCGACCGATCCGAAAACCTTCCTGCCGGCAACGTCCGCCGCGCAGAAGCTGCTCTCGGAAGCGGAAATGGGCGAGCTCTTCAAGGTGATCGCCTTCGGACGCGGCATGGACGAGTGGGCCGGACTGCTCGGCTTCGCCACCGGCGACCGCAGCCACGCGCTCTGACCCCGCCGCCTCACGCCTTCCGCCCACCCACCCTGCCCCGAGGCCCCATGCCGATGTTTCGCTGGATGTTGACGATCTTCTTTGCGATCTGCATCCTCTCCGCGGCCTCCCCGTGGCTCGCCAAGCTCGGCATCGGTCGCCTGCCCGGCGATCTGCGCCTGCGCTGGCGCGGACGCGAGATGGTGTTTCCCTTCGCATCGACGGTCGTGCTCTCGCTCGTCTTCAACCTGCTGATCCGCTTGCTGTAACGCTTTGCGGTAATGCCCCGGGGCAGCCCGCAACACCTGTTGCATCCCGCGCCCGCCCCCTCCACGGACCGGCCTGACCGCCGCGCCCACCTCCGAATCGCCATCCAGCGCCGGCCGGCAGGCCATCGCGCGTCGTTGAACGCGACGTGTCGACAACGTCCCTGCAAGCGCTAGGGTTAACAATGATTTGATCGTTTGTTGCAAAAAAATTAATATGAAACAAATGATTCAATCGTGGATCAGGGTGAGACCATTTCAGGAGCAGGACATGATGAAGATGCGATTGACCGGGGGAGCGTTGGGTGCGGTGCTGGGCGTGACGATGTATGTCGCGGCGGGCGTGGCGCAGGCCCAGCCCGCATCGGAGACCTTGCAGAAGATCGAGAGCAGCGGAGTGATCTCGATCGGCCATCGCGAATCGTCGATTCCGTTCTCGTACTACGACAACAATCACAACGTCATCGGCTATTCGCAGGACCTTTGCAACAAGATCGTCGAGGTGGTGAAGACGCGTCTGAAGAAGCCCGACCTGCAAGTGCGCTTCATTCCCGTGACGTCCCAGAACCGCATCGCGCTCGTGCAGAACGGCACGGTGGACATCGAGTGCGGCGTGACGACGAACCTCAAGTCGCGTCAGGCGCAGGTGAATTTCTCGAACACGTTCTTCGTCGCGGGTACGCGCCTGCTGGTGAACAAGCAGTCCGGCATCAAAGACTTCCCGGATCTGGCGGGCAAGCCGGTGGTCACCAATGCGGGCACGACGTCGGAGCGCATCCTCAACAAGATGAACAACGACAAGAAGATGAACATGAGCGTCATCTCGGGCAAGGACTACGGCGAGTCGTTCACCATGCTCCAGGGCGGTCGTGTGCAGGCGTTCATGATGGACGACGTGCTGCTCGCCGGCGCGCGCACCATGGGCCGCAATCCTGACGACTGGGTCGTCACGGGCACGCCGCAGTCGTTCGAGGCCTACGGCTTCATGATGAAGCACGGCGACACCGAGTTCAAAAAGCTCGTCGACGACACGCTCGCCGGCGTGATGAAGAGCGGCGAAATCAACGCGATGTACAAGAAGTGGTTCGAATCGCCGGTGCCGCCGAAGCACATCAACTTCAACTTCCCGATGAGCGAGCAACTCAAGCAGCTCTACGCAAACCCGAACGACAAGGCGTTCGATTAAGCCGCCGGGGGCGGAAGCCGTTCCATGACGCATGAAGCAGGCCGCCCCATGGGCGGCCTTTGCGTCGATCGGGAGCGCCGCGCCGCGGCGCGGGAATTCACGCCGTCGGCGCGTGAAAGCCCGCCGCCTCGACGGCCTCGATGCGCGCCGCCTGCACCGCGTCGCGAATCTTCTGCGGATGATCGGCATACTGACGCGCCACGGCGCCCGCATCGATGCCACGCGCCGCAGCCAACGCCCCCATCAAACGCTCGCGCTGCGGATACGGCGCACCGGCGAAATCTCCCCCACGCCCCCGCGCATCGGCTTCGCAGGCCTGCAACACTTCCACGAAGCGCTCGGGCTTGCGAAGCGCATCGCAACGTTCCAGCAGACGCACCAGCGCCGCAGCACCGAACTTCTGACTGGCGTGGATGTTGCCATGCTCGCGGGCCACGACCTGCGCCAGCTCGCGGCACTCGACCGGCACGCGCAAGCGCGCGCACAGCGGGCCGAGCAGACCGACACCGCGCCCCTCGTGGCCGAGGTGGCGCGGCAGCACGTCCTCGGGTGTCGTGCCCTTGCCGAGATCATGGGTGAGCGCCGCGAAGCGCACCGGCAGCGAATAACCCTGCGACGCCGCGTAGTCGAGCACCATCATCACGTGAACGCCGGTGTCGACTTCGGGATGATAATCGGCGCGCTGCGGCACGCCCCACAACTGGTCCACTTCCGGCAGGATGCGCGCAAGCGCGCCGGTCCGGCGCAACACGTCGAACATGCGCGACGGCCGTTGCTCCATCAGGCCGCGCGAGAGTTCCTGCCACACCCGTTCGGCGACCAGCGCGTCGACCTCGCCGTCGGCGGTCATGCGGCGCATCAGCGCCAGCGTCTCGTCCGCCACCGTGAAGTCGGTGAAGCGTGCCGCGAAACGCGCGCAGCGCAGAATTCGCACCGGGTCTTCCGCGAAGGCCTCGCCGACATGGCGAAACTGTCGCGCGTCGAGATCACGCTTGCCGCCATAGGGGTCGATCAGCACGTCGGACAGACCGCCGTCGGGCAACACCTCGCGGGCCATCGCGTTGATGGTGAAATCGCGCCGCACCAGGTCTTCCTCCAGCGTGACCTCCGGCGCGAAGTAGAACGAGAAGCCGTGATAGCCGCGAGCGGTCTTGCGTTCGGTGCGCGCCAGCGCGTATTCGGCATGCGTGTGCGGATGCAGGAACACCGGAAAGTCGCGACCGACCGGCTTGAAACCCTGGCGCACCATCTCCTCGGGGGTGGCGCCGACCACGACGTAGTCGCGGTCCTTGACGGGCAACCCCAGCATGGCGTCGCGAATCGCGCCGCCCACAGCATAAATCTTCATGGACGCACTTCGTAGAAAGTCACGGTCTGCGTCTCGGCCCGTCCGGCCGCCACCCATGCCTGCACCGCCGCCACCTCGCGAACGCGATCGGCATACGCCTGCGCGTGCGCCGAGAGCTTGGGTTCGAACGTCGCAAAGCGCATCACGACGGGCGCATAGAACGCGTCGGCGATCGAGAAATCGCCGAACAGGAACGGCCCCTGATAGCGCGCCAGGCAGTCTTCCCAGATGGCCTCCACGCGACGAATGTCGGCAAGTGCCTCGGGCGTGGCGCCGGCCCCCGGCCAATGTGCCGCCACGTTCATCCACATGTTCGTGCGCAGCGCGGTAAAGCCACTGTGCATCTCGGCACACACGCTGCGCGCATGCGCGCGGGCTTCGCGGGACTTCGGCCAGAGCGGCAGGTGAGGGTAGCTTTCGGCGAGGTATTCGCAAATGGCCAGCGAGTCCCACACCGTGATCCCGTTGTCGATGAGACACGGCACCTTGCCCGTGGGCGAGTAACGCAGAATCTGCTCGCGCGAGTCCGGCTGTGCAAGCCACACGTTGCGCTCTTCGAACGCGATGTCGAAATGCTTGAGCAGCACCCACGGCCGCATGGACCACGACGAATAACGCTTGTTGGCGACGATCAGTTGCATGAGAACCTTCCTTGCGCGGGCCGCACAGGCCCGCTTCGATTGGCACGTGGCAGGCGTCAGCGCCCGGCGTAACGCCGGTAATCGGACAGACGCCGTTCCCAGTTGTCGCCGTCGAGGTAATCGACAGCGATTTCCAGGCCGTTCGGCGTGAGCCCCAGTTCGGGCGCGAGCGGTCCGGTCATGACGTTGTCGACACGCATCGAGTCGAGATTGTCGCGCGTGATGATCGGCTCGCCCGGCAGCCTTTCGAAAAACGCCGCCTGAAGCCGCGCGGCGCCGTCCGGCAGCGGCACCACCGGCCGCTCGCAGCCGCATGCCGCACCGGCGAAACGCACGAGCGCTTCGAGCGTGTAGATGTCCGGCCCGCCGAGTTCATAGGTCTTGCCGACGGTGGCGTCGTTGTCGATGGCTTCGGCGAACGCTTGTGCGACATCCATCACGAAGACCGGCTGGAAGCGCGCGTGCGCACAGGCAAGCGGCACAATCGGCAGGCGACGTTGCAGCTTCGCGAAGGTATTCAGGAAATGGTCGCCCGGACCGAACACGACCGAGGGACGGAAGATCGTGGCGGCAATCCCGGTCGAGCGAATCGCCGTCTCGCCATCGCCCTTGGAGCGCAGATACATGCTCGGGCCGTTGGCGTCGGCGCCCAGCGCGCTCATGTGGATGAGGCGCCCGATGCCCCGGTCGCTGCAAGCCTGCGCGATCTTGCGCGGCAGCTCCACGTGTGCGCGGGCGAAAGCGCGGCCATAGGGCGTGCCACGCTCGCCATGCAGAATGCCTACGAGGTTGATCACGACGTCGCTGCCCGCGATCACGCGCTCCAACGCCCGCGGGTCGTGCACGTCGCACTCGACAAGCTCGACGCCAGGCAGCACCCCAAGGGCCTTGGACGCTTCGACCCGACGCGTGGGCAGCCGCACGGCATGCCCCATCGTCACCAGCCGGGCCACCAGATGGCCACCGATGAATCCGGTGCCACCGACGACACAAACGTTATAGCGCATGCGCCACCTCCGTTTCATGACATCGGGCGCGTAAGCCCTGTCCCCGGTATTTCACTGGGGCAGGATGACGCCAAGCCGCTCCTTGAGCGATTGCGGACGCCCCGTGATGAGCGCCGAGTAATACGTGGTGTTGGACAACACGTTCTCGACGTAGGTACGCGTCTCGTTGAACGGAATCGTCTCCGCGAAGATCGCGCCCTCGACCGGACGATCGAGCGTGGAACGCCACGTGCGCGGGCGTCCCGGTCCGGCGTTGTAGCCGGCCGATGCGAGCACGGCCGAGCCGTCGAACTTGTTGTAGATGTCCGAGAGATAGCTCGTGCCCAGCCGGATATTGGTGTCGATGTCGTGCATCATGCCCGGCGTGTAATCCATGCCGATCTGGCGGGCCACCATCTTCGCGGTCGCGGGCATGATCTGCATCAGACCGCCGGCGCCTGCCGACGAGCGTGCATTGATGATGAAGCGCGACTCCTGGCGAATCAGGCCGTAGGCCCACGCCTCATCGAGATCGACGGCAGCGGCCAGCGGCTCGACCTTGGCACGGAACGGCATCAGGTAGCGCAACGTGAAATCGTGCTCCACCTTCGTGCGATCGGCCGTGTTGACGGCGCGGTCGAACAACTCGATGTTGTTGGCGTACTGCGCGGCGGCGAGCAACTGGCGGTCGGTCATGTTGCGCAACTCCCAGTTCCACTCGCGATTGCCTTCGAAGCGCAGGCCGAGGTCGTAGAACTTGGCGGCGCGGATGAAGCCGGGGTTCGAGCGGTTGGCGTCGATTTCCGCCCTGGTGACGGAAGTGCGCGGCGGCAACGCGGTCTTGTTGCCCAGTTCCTCGTTCGCCAGTTGACCGTAGAAATTCGGTTGCATGGCGATCTTCTGGAATTGCGCACGTGCGGCGTCGCCCTGGCCGGCTTCGCGCAGCGCTCGGCCGTACCAGTAGGTCCACACGCCGTCGTCGCGCAGCGATGCGGGCATGGCCTCGATGCCCGAGCGAACGAGGTTCCAGTCGCCGGCGCGCAGCGCGGCGCGGATCTTCCATTCCTGCGCGGTATTGGAGAGCTTGGCCGATCCGGCCTGGCGGTACCAGTTGATCGCCATCGGATTCTGCGACAGCGCCCCGCGCATGCCGATCGCCCCCCACCCGATGGCACGCTCGTCGGCCGACAGGTTGCCGGCGATGCCGGAGAAGCTGCTGGCGGCGAGCATGGCATCGGAGCGCGCCATGCGCACCGTGGCGAGCAGCGCCAGCTGTCGCGAGGTTTCCGTGCCGTCGATGCCGCGCGCGAGGATCTGCGCCGGGCGCGTGGCCGCCATGTCGAGCAGCGTGTCGTCCGGGCGTGTGGCGCCAAGGGCGTCGGCGATCTGCTTGCCCAGCGACGTATAGTTTTCCTCGTACGCCAGACGGATCTGATGCCAGACTTCCTTGCGCGGCAACTGACCGCTCGCGGCGAGCGTGTTGATCATGTCGACGCAACCCTCGCCGTAGTGCTTCGGCGTGGTCAGCAGATCCATGGCGGCCTGCGTGACATTCTCGCCTCGCGACGCCCGCGACATGAGCGCGTAGCACTTGACCTGCGTGTCGTCGTCGAGCACGAATTTTGGATACTCGGCGTCGAACGTCTGCCAGTCGTGACGCTTGCCGAGCACCAGCAGCCAGTCGTTGCGCATGCGATCGGCGATGGCCTGACCGTCGTACGTGCGCAGGAAGGCCCGGACTTCGTCGTCCGGCGCATCGATGAGCGCCTTGCCCGACCGGTCGAACATGCGCGGCTTGATCTGGAAGTACTGGACGTACGACGGCACGTCGTAGTCGGTGAGCATGGCGGCAAGCGCGGTGGCGCGTGGCGCGTCGTTGCTGCGGGCGGCCTCACGCAGTTGCACGAAGATGTCGTCCGGCGACCGCTGGGACAGGGTATCGGCCGAGGGCGCCGAGCGGCCGGCTGCCGCATGCGCCTTGGGACGTCCAGTCGCCTCGGTCGTGCTGCAGGCGACGAGCGCGGCTGCGGTCAGGACAAGCGCGGCGGCGCGATATACTCGGGTCAAACGTTCGGACATCTTCGTGGAGCGTCGGGTAAAAAGTGGATTCAAGCATAGCACGGGACCCCGCCCAAACGGCGGCCCAGACGTCTGAAAACGGGGCACCGGCAGGCGCCGCGAAGGCCGCGCTGCGCAAGGCGCTGCTCGCGGCGCGCAGCACGCTCGCCGGACGCGCCGCGCGCGACGCCGCGCTCGCCGCCCGGCTTGCCGCCGAGTTGCGCGCCAGGGCGCCGCGCTGTGTCGGGTTCTATTGGCCGATCCGGGCCGAATTCGACGCCCGCGACGTTGTCTCGGCCTGGCTCGCGCAGGCGCCGGCAGCCTCGCTGGCCGCCCTGCCGATCGTGACCGCACCGTCGGCGCCGCTCGTCTTCCATCGCTGGACCCCCGACACGCCCATGACCGAGGGGCGCTACGGGATTGCGGTGCCGCGCGACACCGAGGTCGTCGTGCCCGACCTGCTGCTCGTGCCATGCGTGGGCTTCACGCGCAGCGGCCTGCGGCTTGGCTACGGCGGCGGCTTTTACGACCGCACGCTGCATTCGCTCGTCCCCGCACCCCACACGCTGGGCATTGCCTACGACGCCCTGGAGATCGAGCGACTCGATGCCGAAGCGCATGATCTGGCGCTCGACGCGATCGTCACGGAATCGGCCATTTACCCGCGCTCCGGCGACCCTTCCCGCTAATTCATGACAACGCTCAAGATCCTGCCGGTCGGCGACAGTGCCCTGGTGTGCGAGGCAGGTACCACGCCCACGCTCGCCACGCAACGCCGCGTCTGGCATGTGGCGGCCCTCGCACGCGACTGGCCCGACGTGCGCGAAGTCGTGCCGGGCATGAACAACCTCACACTGCTGTTCGACCCGCTCGCCACCGATATCGACGGCCTTGCCGAGCGGCTGCGCGACGCCTGGCAAACACAGCCGGCGGCCGGGGAAGTCGGGCGCGACATCGAGATCCCCGTGCATTACGGCGGGCAACACGGCCCGGACCTGTCCGACGTCGCCAGGCACGCACGCCTGCAACCGAAGACGGTGGTGCAGCGTCACACGGCCCCGGAATACATCGTCTACTTCCTGGGTTTCCAACCCGGCTTCGCTTACCTCGGGGGGCTGGACGAGTCGATTGCCACGCCGCGCCGCGCCGAGCCGCGGCTGTCGGTGCCGGCCGGCGCCGTCGGCATCGGCGGCAATCAGACCGGCGTGTACCCGCTTACCTCGCCCGGGGGCTGGCAGATCATCGGCCATACCGAGCGCGCCCTGTTCGACCCTGCCGCATCGCCGCCCGCCCTGCTGGCGCCGGGCGATCGCGTGCGCTTCACCATCGCGAGTCTCGACCTGTGATCGATATCCATCGTGCCGGCCTGCTCACCACGGTTCAGGATCTGGGCCGTACCGGAATGCGTGCGTTCGGCGTGGCCGGCGGCGGCGCCGTCGATCCGCTGGCCTGCGCCGTGGCCAACCGCCTCGTCGGCAATCCGCTGAACGCCGCCACGCTCGAAATCACCATGGGCGCGTGTGTGCTGCGCTTCACGTCCGCCACCCTCGTGTCATTGACCGGCGCCGACTGCCATGCGGATCTTGACGGCACGCCCGTGTGGTCATGGTGGCGCTTCCCCGTCTCACGCGGACAGACGCTCACGCTGCGCCCGTCGCGCGTCGGCATGCGCACCTATCTCGCGGTGGCCGGTGGCATCGACGTGCCCGAGACGCTTGGCTCGCGCAGCACCGATCTGGCCGCGGGCTTCGGCGGCTTCGCGGGCCGCGCGTTGCGCGACGGCGACCGTATCGCCATCGCGCATCCGGGCGCCGCCGCCCGCCACGCCGCGCCGTTGGGTGTGCGCCCACCCTTGTGGCTGTCGGACCCGCTGGTGCAGCGCGTGCGCGTGCTGCCCGGCCCGGAATACGACGACTTCACCGCCGCCGCGCAAAAGCACTTTTGGGAGAATCCGTGGCAGGTCACGCCCAACAGCAACCGCATGGGCTACCGCCTGTCGGGGCCGGAGCCTCTCGCGCGCAAGAAGAACCGCAGCCAGGACCTGCTCTCTCACGGCGTGCTGCCGGGCGTGATCCAGGTGCCGCCGTCGGGCCAGCCGATCATCCTGCTGGCGGACGCGCAGACCACCGGCGGCTACCCGAAGATCGGCACGGTGATCAGCGCCGATCTGTGGCGGCTCGGCCAGGCGCGGCTCGGCAGTACGCTGTATTTTTCCGAGTGCAGCGCCGCCGAGGCGCGCGAAGCATGGCGAGAACAGCTGCGCTATCTTGCCCAGATCGAGCGCGCGCTCGCGTGGCACGACAGCGGCGTGCTCGCGACGCCGCGCGTGGCGGCCATCACACGCAAGCGCTGAAGCGCGTCATTCGCAGGGGCACGCCGGCAAGGCCGCGGCCCCGCAGGAGACACATCGCATGAAAATCGATCTCAACGTCGACCTCGGAGAGGGGTGCGACAACGACGAGGCACTGCTCGCACTCGTGAGCTCCGCCAATGTCGCCTGCGGCTGGCACGCGGGTGACGCGGGCACCATGCAGCAGGTGGTGCGCTGGGCGCTGGCACACGGCGTGGCCATTGGCGCGCATCCCAGTTTCCCTGACCGCGAGCATTTCGGCCGCACCGAAATGCAGCTCCCGCTCGACGAGGTTCGCGCAGGCATGCTGTATCAGATCGGCGCGCTCGCCGCGATGGTGCGTGCGCAGGGCGGCTGGCTCTCGCACGTCAAGCCGCACGGGGCGCTCTACAATCAGGCCGCGCGCGACCCGGCACTGGCCGAGACGCTCGTCGAAGCGATCCGCGCATTCGACACCGACCTCGCGATCTTCGGCCTGGCGGGCGGCGAGCTGGTGAAAGCGGCGCGCGCGGCGGGCATGCAGGCGGTAGAGGAAGTGTTCGCCGACCGCGGCTACACCGCCGACGGCTCGCTGGTCAAACGCGGCACGCCTGGGGCGCTGATCGAACGCGAGGAAGACGCGCTCGCCCAGACGCTGACGATGGTGCGCGAACAACGCGTGCGTGCGATCGACGGCACCTTCGTCCCGATCCAGGCGCAAACGGTCTGTCTGCACGGCGACGGCGAACATGCCCTCGAATTCGCGCGGCGCATTCGCAGCTTCCTGCTCGACGAGGGCATCGAGATCGCGCCGGTCCGGTGACGGCATTCGCAAAAAAACCGTCCGCGGATTCCCCGGGACGGCTTTTTCATGGCATCGGCGGCGGTGGCGCGGGCGATGCCCGCACGCGCTCCCGCCGGAAGTTGCCCGCTTACTGGCCGAGCGTCGGCATCACGAGCGACGACGTGGCGTTGGCCGCGCGGCCCTCCGACCAGCGGCGCGTCACGACCTTCGAGCGCGTATAGAAGCGCACCGACTCCGGCCCGTAGATGTGCTGATCGCCGAACAGCGAATTGCGCCAGCCACCGAACGAGAAGTACGACACCGGCACCGGGATCGGCACGTTCACACCGACCATCCCCACTTCGATCTCGTCTTCGAAACGACGCGCCGCACCGCCCGAGGTGGTGAACACCGCCGTTCCGTTGGCGTAAGGATTGCGGTTGATGAGCGCAATCGCTTCTTCCAGCGTATTCACGCGCACCACCGAGAGCACCGGGCCGAAGATCTCGTTGCGATAGATCGACATTTCCGGCGTGACCTTGTCGAACAGGCACGGGCCGATGAAGAAGCCATTGTCGCGCTGGGCGACCTTCAGGCCGCGGCCGTCGACCACCAGCGCTGCGCCTTCGTCGAGCCCGGCATCGACAAACCCCTTGACCTTGTCGCAATGCACGCGCGTGATCAGCGGTCCCATCTGCGCGACGGGATCGGTGCCGTCGCCCACGGGCAACGCCTTCGCGGCCTGGGCCAGTCGCGCCACCAGTTGATCGGCCACCTCGCCCACCGCCACGGCCACCGAGATCGCCATGCAGCGCTCGCCGGCCGAGCCGTAGGCTGCGCCGATCAGCGCATCGACGGTGAAGTCGAGATCGGCGTCGGGCATCACCACGCCGTGGTTCTTCGCGCCGCCGAGTGCCTGCACACGCTTGCCGTGGGCCGACGCCGTGCTGTAGATGTACTGCGCGATCGGCGTCGAACCGACGAACGACACCGCATTGACGTCCGGATGCGTGAGCAGCGCGTCGACGGCCGCCTTGTCGCCGTTCACGACGTTGAGCACGCCGTCGGGCAGGCCGGCATCCTTGGCCAGCCGAGCGAGCAGCAGCGCGGCCGACGGCACCTTCTCCGACGGCTTGAGCACGAACGTGTTACCGCACGCCACCGCCATCGGGAACATCCACAGCGGCACCATCGACGGGAAATTGAACGGCGTGATGCCCGCGCAGACGCCGACAGGCTGGTGGATCGAATACGTATCGACGCCCGTACCCACCTGCGGTGCGATCTCGCCCTTGAGCAGGTGCGGAATGCCGATGGCGAATTCCACCACTTCGATGCCGCGCGTGACTTCGCCGCGCGCGTCGTCGAGCGTCTTGCCGTGCTCTTGCGTAATGAGTTGCACGAGCGCTTCGCGATTCGCCTCGAGCAGCTCGCGGTACTTCATCATCACGCGCGCGCGCTTCATCGGCGGCGTGGCGCGCCATGCCGGCAGCGCGGCGCGTGCCGCGGCCACGGCTGTCGCCACGTCCTTCTCGCCGCCCAGCGCCACCTGGCGGATCACCTCGCCGGTGGCCGGGTTCGTCACTTCGCCAAAGCGCAGTTCCGTCTCGCCCGACGCCACGCTCGCGCCGCCGATCCAATGCTCGATACGTTCGATGTTGACTCGCTGATTCATGTCGATGTCCGTGAATTCCGTGTCCGGGCCAGACGTCTGTCCCGGGTTGGCTCCGGTCGGAGCCCGTGTGATGAGCGTGCCCGGGCGGCGCGCGGCCGCCCGGTCCCGATGAGGAATGCCGCGACTCAGGCGGTTTCGCGAATGGCTTCGGCCACGATGCCGAACAATTCGTCGATTTGCGCTTCGCTTACGATCAGCGGCGGCGAGAACGCGAGAATGTCGCCGGTGTAGCGGACCAGCGCGCCCTTTTCGAAGCACTTGACGAAAACTTCGTGCGCGCGGGCACCCGGCTTGCCGTCGCGGGTCGACAGCTCGATGCCGCCCACCATGCCGAGATTGCGAATGTCGATGACGTTGGGCAGGTCGCGCAGACCGTGGATGGCCTTCTCGAAGTGCGGCGCGAGCTTCGCGGCGCGTTCAAACAAGCCGTCGCTCTTGTAGAGATCGAGCGCGGCGCATGCGGCTGCCGCGGCCAGCGGATGCCCCGAATACGTATAGCCGTGGAAGAACTCGATGGCGCCCGCGTTGCCGGCGTCGACGATGGCGTCGTGCACGCTCGTCTTCACCGCCACGGCACCCATCGGTACGGCCGCGTTGTTCACGCCCTTGGCCATCGTCATGATGTCCGGCGTCACGCCGAAGTACTGCGCGGCGAACGGTGCGCCCAGACGGCCGAGACCGGTGATCACCTCGTCGAAAATGAGCAGGATGCCATGCTTGTCGCAGATCTCGCGCAGCTTCTGGAGGTAGCCCTTCGGCGGCACCAGCACACCCGTGGAACCGGCGAGCGGCTCGACGATCACCGCGGCGATGGTCGAGGCGTCGTGCAACGTGACGATGCGCTCGAGTTCATCGGCCAGATGCGCGCCCCAGGTCGGCTGCCCCTTGGTGAACGCGGCTTCCTTGATGTTGAGCGTATGCGGCAGGTGGTCGACCGCGGGCAGCAACTGGCCCGAGTACGCCTTGCGGTTCGGCGAGATGCCACCGACCGAAATGCCACCGAAGCCCACGCCGTGATAGCCGCGCTCGCGTCCGATCAGGCGCGTGCGCTGACCTTCGCCGCGCGCGCGATGGTAGGCCAGTGCCATCTTCAGCGCGGTGTCGACCGACTCCGACCCCGAGTTGGTGAAGAAGATGCGATCGAGCCCCTGCGGGGTAATGGCGGCAATCTTGCTCGCGGCCTCGAATGCCAGCGGATGCCCCATCTGGAACGTCGGCGCGAAATCCATCTCGCCCGCCTGCTTGCGGATCGCCTCGACGATCTCGGTGCGGCAGTGACCGGCATTCACGCACCACAGCCCGGCCGTGCCGTCGAGAATCCGGCGGTTGTCCGACGACGTGTAGTACATGCCCTCGGCCCCCACCAGCAGGCGCGGCGAGTGCTTGAACTGACGGTTGTTGGTGAACGGCATCCAGAATGCCGTCATGTCGAGATTCAGGTCTTTCATGTTCATCGCGGGGGCTCCCCAGGTCTTGGGATCGATCAGGACGTCCCGGGAACGGCAAGGCCGTCACGGGTGGACGGGATCGATGCTACGAGAGGCCGACCGGTACAGACATGTACAGTTATCTGGAAAATGTATATTCTGTATCGGTCAATTGCTCAAACTGTATTGGCAACAGCCAAAACACCATGGTCCAGCCCCTCGCCTTTTCCCTGAACCGCGCCCAGCCCGAAGCCCTCGTCGACCAGATCGTGCGCGAGGTGGAGCGCGCTTTGCAGCGCCAGACACTGCATGCAGGCATGCGCATGCCGTCGATCCGGTCGCTGGCCAAGGCACACGGCATCAGCACCTTCACGGTGGTGGAGGCGTACGACCGGCTGGTGGCGCATGGCACACTCGTCGCGCGGCGCGGCGCCGGGTTCTTCGTGGCCGGTGCGGCCGACGCGCGCGAGGCGGGCGCGGCAAACCCCGGTGGGGCGATGACGATGAGCGCCGCCGCCAGCGAAGTCACGAACGCGTGGCTGCTCTCGGAGATCTTTGCCGACGACACCATCGCCGTGAAGAGCGGTTGCGGCTGGTTGCCCGACAGCTGGCTCGACGAGGACGGCCTGCACGGCGCGCTTCGCACGCTCTCCAAGGGCCCGGGCGCCCATTTCGCGCACTACGGGCATCCGCACGGCTATGGGCCGTTGCGGCAATGGCTGGCGCGGCGCCTGGGCGAACTGTCCATCGACGCGCCGCCCGAGCACATCGTGCTCACGCACGGCGCGACACAGGCGCTCGATCTCGTGGTGCGCACGCTGCTCAAACCGGGCGACACCGTACTGGTCGAGGCGCCCGCGTACTGCAACCTGCTGGCGGTGTTGCGGCTGGCGGGACTGAACGTGGTGGGCATTGCCCGAACCGAAGCGGGACTCGATCTCGCGGCACTGGAGCAGGCGGCGCAGACACATCGCCCGCGCGCGCTGTTCGTCAATCCCGCTTTGCAAAATCCGCTGGGCACGTCGCTCACGCCTGCGTCGGCGCATCGCATCCTGCAATGCGCCGAGCAGCACGGCTTCTGGATCGTCGAGGACGACATCTACCGCGAGCTGGCCCCGGCCGGCACGCCATCGCTCGCGGCCATGGACGGCCTCTCGCGCGTGATCTACGTCTCGAGCTTCTCGAAGACGATCTCGCCGTCGGTGCGGGTGGGCTATCTCGCGTGTTCGCGCGATCTGGCGCACGAAATCGCGCGTAGCAAGATGGTGGCGGGACTCACGTCCTCGGAGATCAACGAGCGCATCGTGCACGCGATCCTCACCGAAGGGCGTCACCGCAAACACATCGAACGGCTCTCCGATCGCCTCACGCGCTCGCGGGCGCGTCTCATCACGCAGTTGCAATCGCACGGCGTGACATTGCTGGCGCAGCCCGAAGGCGGCATGTTCGTGTGCGGCAGCCTGCCGGCGACGGCGCAGCCGGCGCGCGAGCTGGCCGAGGCGGCCCTGCTCGAGAGCATCATGCTGGCCCCGGGCGAGTTCTTCCTCGCGCACAACGATCCTTGCCATTGGTTCCGCTTCAACGTGGCGTACTCCGACGACGCCCGCCTGTTCCGCTTCCTGGATCGCGCAGCCGCGGGGAAGTTGGCCGCGTGAAATGAAGGCCTACGCGCTTTCCCCCACCCCGAACCGCTCGCGGTACGCCGCGGGTGTTACGCCGTACTGACGCTGAAAGGCGCGACGCAGGTTCTGTTCATCGCCAAAGCCCACCCGGGCGGCAATGCGCTTGAGCGGGGCCTCCGAATCGAGCAGGGCGAAACGGGCGGCCTCCAGACGCATGCGCTCGACCGCCTTCGCGGGCGTCGATCCGGTGCGCGCCAGATAGCTGCGCGCAAACGTGCGCGGGCTCATGTTGGCCTGCTCCGCGAGACGCACCACCGACAGATCGCCATCGAGCCGCGCGGACATCCACGCGTGCAGATCACCGAACGGCGTGCCCGCCGCGACTTGCGCCTGCAAGGGCGGGCTGAATTGCGATTGGCCGCCCGCGCGCTTGAGAAACACCACAAGGCGCCTCGCGGCGTGCAAGGCCACGTCCTTGCCGCAGTCGTCCTCCACCAGCGCGAGCCCGAGGTCGATGCCCGCCGTGATGCCGGCCGACGTCCACACCGGGTCCTGACGCACATAGATCGGGTCCGATTCCACGATGGCCGCCGGGAAGCAGGTCTGCAGCATGGCGGTATCGAGCCAGTGCGTCGTCGCGCGACGCCCGTCGAGCAGCCCCGCCGAGCCGAGAATGAACGCCCCCACGCACACCGAACACACGCGTCGCACGCGCGGAGCGTACGCACGCAACCACTCGCTCACCTCGGCCGGCACCGCCGGCCGATGCGCCACCGCACCGCCCACGGCGATCAGTGTGTCGACTTGCATCGCGTCGAGCACGCGCATCGGCTCCGTGTGCAGCGTGATACCCGAGCCCGTCTCCACCGGACCGCCATGTTCCGACACCACGATCGTGCGATAGGGTTCGGTCTGTCCCGTCTCCCCGAAGTTGCGGATCACGGCATGGAAGGCGTCGAGCGGCCCGGCGAGATCGAGCAGCACGAAGGGCGGCACGATCAGGAAAGCGATGAGACGTGGGGGTTGGCTCATGGTGTACGAGGGAATGGGAGGGCGTGCGCGCTAGGTCTTCAGGCTGTCGCCTGTGCCGGACGGCGCCGGGCGTCGAGCGCATACCAGACGGTGGCCAACGCGGCGAGCGCGAGCAACGGGAAGGTCGCCTGGTTGATCGTGGCCCAGCCGAAGCGCGCCAGCAGTTGCCCCGCGAACAGGCTCGCCAGCGCGGTACCGGCGAAGGTGATGAACTCGTTGGCCGCCTGCGCACGCGCGCGCTCGGCCGGACGATACGACATCGTGAGCAACGTCGTGCCGCCCACGAACATGAAGTTCCAGCCCACGCCGAGGAACGCCAGCGCGGCATAGAAGTACGGCAGGCTCGTCGACGTCAGGGCGAGCACGCCGCACAGCGCGCTCATCGCGATGCCCGCGAGCAGCACCGGCACCACCCCCCAGCGCTTGACGAGATGCCCCGAGAAGAACGACGGCGCATACATCCCCACCAGATGCCATTCGATGATGTGCGCGCCATCGTCGATGCTGTGGCCGCAGGCCACGGCGGCAATCGGCGTGGCGGTCATCACGAACATCATCACCATGAAACCGATCAGGTTGTTGGCCAGCGCGGCCACGTAGATCGGCTGACGCATGATCTCGCCGAGCGGGCGCGCGGGCAACGCGTCGGCATTGCCGGCCGCGCCGACTGCCGCATGCACCGGCAGGTCGCGCAGGAAGCCCACGAGCAGCAACAGCGAAATGCCGGAGAGCAGCGTGACGACCAGATACGATCCCGCGAACGTCACCGGGGCGAGCCAGTCCTTGCTGCCGGCCGCGAGTGCCGGACCGATGACCGCCGCCAGCACGCCGCCCGTGAGCACGACCGAGATCGCGCGGGGCTTGTCCTCGACGGGCACCACATCGGCCGCCGCGAGACGGTAATAGCGGGCGAACGCCTGGAATACGCCCACGCACGCCGTACCCGCACAGAACATTGCGAAGTGACGCTCGTAGATCGCCATGACCGACACCAGACCACCGACCGTGCCGAACAGCGCGCCCAGCGCAAAGCCGATGCGCTGGCCGAAGCGCTGGATCAGCATCGACGCGAAGATCGTCGTGATCGCCGAAGCGACGGTGATCAGCGAGAACGGCAGCGTTGCATACCCCTTGTCCGAAGCCAGCATGTAGCCGACCAGACCGGTCAGTGTCAGATCGACGGACAACGCCGCGGTATAGAGCGCCTGACAGGCGGCGAGCACGGCCGCGTAGCGCCGGCCCATGCGGCGGCGACGCTCCGCGGGCCCGGCGGGTTCCGGTGGGGATGGGGGCGTGGCGCGCCCGGCAATGGCATCGGTCATGGTCAGGAGGTCGAACCGGGGAGTCGTAGGGAGCACTCATCTTGCCGTCGACCACGTTGGCACGAATGCCAATCATGCATCAAAAAATGCCACGTCGTCATTTCTCGCCATCGACCTGCGCGCACGCGAAGCGCCTTACGGGCGCACGCTTTCCCTTCGGTACCCTGAAGCCACGCCCGGCGCCATTTCGGTGCGCACCATCTCGGCACGCCATCGCGCCGGCATGCCTCACCCCGGGGCGCGAAACGCGGCCAATCGGTGCGCCGGGCCGCGCGCATTGCACCGGCATCAGGCACTTTCGCCCCACGACGTGCCTGGCACGGCCCTTGCGTGAGCCCCTCGCATACCGGAACGACCGGTCTAACCAGGAAAAAAGGGGAAGACGTACCATGAAACGACGCACGCTACTCCAGATGGCGGCCCTCTCGGGCGCCGCATCCCTCACCGGCATGGCGCCGAACCTGTTCGCGCAGAGCAAGACGCCGATCAAGGTCGGCATTCTGCACTCGCTCTCGGGCACCATGGCCATCTCGGAGACGTCGCTCAAGGATGTCGCGCTCATGACCATCGCGGACATCAACGCCAAGGGCGGCGTGATGGGGCGCCCGCTCGAGGCCGTGGTCGTCGACCCTGCATCGAACTGGCCGCTCTTCGCCGAAAAGGCCCGCCAGCTCCTCACCAAGGACAAGGTCGCCGCCGTGTTCGGCTGCTGGACGTCGGTGTCGCGCAAGTCGGTGCTGCCGGTCTTCGAGGAGCTCAACGGTCTGCTGTACTACCCGGTGCAGTACGAAGGCGAGGAGATGTCGAAGAACGTCTTCTATACCGGCGCCGCACCGAACCAGCAAGCCATTCCCGCCGTCGAGTATCTGATGAGCAAGGAAGGCGGCGGCGCGAAGCGCTTCTTCCTGCTCGGCACCGACTACGTCTATCCGCGCACGACCAACAAGATCCTGCGCGCCTTCCTGCATTCGAAGGGCGTGGCCGACAAGGATATTCAGGAGGTCTACACGCCGTTCGGGCACAGCGACTACCAGACCATCGTCGCCAACATCAAGCAGTTCGCGCAGGGCGGCAAGACCACCGTGGTCTCGACCATCAACGGCGACTCGAACGTGCCGTTCTACAAGGAACTCGGCAACCAGGGGCTCAAGGCCACCGACGTGCCGGTCGTGGCGTTCTCGGTCGGCGAAGAGGAACTGCGCGGCATCGACACCAGGCCGCTCGTGGGGCACCTGGCCGCGTGGAACTACTTCATGTCGATCAAGAACCCGACCAACGACGCCTTCAAGAAGGAATGGTTCGCCTACGTGAAGGCAAAGGGCCTGCCCGGCGGCGACAAGCGCGTGACGAACGATCCAATGGAAGCGACCTTCGTCGGCATGCACATGTGGAAGCAGGCCGTGGAGAAGGCGGGCAGCGTCGACGTCGACAAGGTGCGCACGGCGATGATCGGCCAGTCGTTCAAGTCGCCGGACGGCTTCGATATGGTCATGGACGGCAACCACCATCTCCACAAGCCGGTGATGATCGGCGAAATCCGCCCGGACGGTCAGTTCAACGTCGTGTGGAAGACCAAGACCACGGTGCGCGCGCAGCCCTGGAGCCCGTACATCTCGGGTAACGAAGGCAAACCCGACAAGGTCTGACGCTCCTTCCATCTCTTGCACCGGCGCCCGGCCAACGGGCGCCGGACGCATGCCGAGGTTGCAAATGATAACGATAAGACGCTGGTCCGCTGCCGCCCTTGTCCTGCTTTGCCTGGGTGGCACCCTCACGATGTCCTCCGCCGCGCAGGCCGCGGTCACCGACGCCGATCTCACCGCGCTCGCCGGCGACGACTTCGACGCCAAGTCGCAAGCCATCGACCACCTCGCGGCCGACGCCTCGCCGCAAGCCGCCGCGTTGTTGCGTGCACTGGCCGACGATTCGGCCGTGACGATCGGCGATCGCCTCGCGATTCAGGACGGCGACAAGTACGTCGATCCCATCACGGGCGCGCCGGTCAAGGCCGACGACGCCGGCTCGCTCACCCTCAACAACGTGCTGCGCGCGAAGGTCGCCACCGCCGCCGCGGCCGGCGCCCTGCTCTCGACCGATCGCGACGCCCGGGCGAAGGCGATCGACACGATGCTGCAAGACCCGTCACCCGCCTTCAAGACACGCATCGAACAGGCGCGCCGCAAGGAGACCGACCCCGCGCTGCGCAAGCGCCTCGATCAACTCTGGGCACAGTCGGCGTTGCACGACGCCGATCCCGCCAGGCGTCGCGAGGCGATCGATCTGATCGCCGCCGCCGGCGACCCGCAGATGCGCGATCTGTTGCTGCCCATCGTCGCCCGACAGGCCGACGGCAGCTACGCCGAACCCGACGCCACCGTACGCAGCGCCGCGGACATTGCGCTCACGAAACTGGCCTCGGCGCAGCGTCGCAGCGAGTTCTTCGGCACGGTGTTCGCGGGTCTGTCGCTCGGCAGCGTGCTGCTGCTCGCGGCGCTGGGTCTGGCGATCACCTACGGGCTCATCGGCGTGATCAACATGGCGCACGGCGAGTTCCTGATGGTCGGCGCGTATGCGACCTATGTCGTGCAGACGCTGTTCCAGCGCTTCCTGCCCGGGGCGTTCGATGCCTACCTCGTGGCCGCCGTGCCCGCCGCATTTCTCGTGGCCGCCGCCCTAGGCTTCGTCCTCGAGCGCACCGTCATCAAACACCTTTACGGCCGCCCGCTCGAAACGCTGCTCACGACCTTCGGTATCAGCCTGTTGCTCATCCAGGGCGTGCGCACGCTGTTTGGCGCGCAGAACGTCGAAGTCATCAATCCGTCGTGGATGAGCGGCGGCGTGGCCGTACTGCCGAACCTGATGCTGCCGTACAACCGCATCGCCATCCTGATCTTCGCGCTGGTGGTCGTGGGGCTCACCTGGTCCGTGCTCAATCTCACGCGCCTGGGGCTCTTCATTCGCGCGGTCACGCAGAACCGGTCGATGGCCGCATGCGTCGGTGTGAAGACCGGGCGCGTCGACAGCTACGCCTTCGCCTTCGGCGCGGGCATCGCCGGGCTGGGCGGCTGCGCGCTCTCGCAGATCGGCAACGTCGGCCCGGATCTCGGACAGAGCTACATCATCGACTCGTTCATGGCCGTGGTACTCGGTGGCGTGGGACAACTCGCCGGCACCATCGTGGGCGCGTTCGGTCTGGGCGTTGCCAACAAGCTGCTCGAGCCCGTGTGGGGCGCGGTGCTCGCCAAGATCGCCGTGCTGATCCTGATCGTGCTGTTCATCCAGAAACGCCCGCAAGGCATGTTTGCGCTCAAAGGGCGCAGCGCGGAGGCCTGAATGTCGACCGCTAACTCGTCTCCGATCCCGGTGCAGGCGCCGCCGCGCGCCCGGCTCCTGCCCAGGCACGTCGCACCGGTGCTGCTCGCTTTCGTGCTTGCCGTGGCGATTCTGGTGCCGGTCTGTGCATTGGTGCTCCCGCCGTCGCATCCGCTGCATCTGTCCGCCTACGCCATGACGCTCGTCGGCAAGATCATGTGCTACGCCATCGCGGCGCTCGCGCTCGATCTGGTGTGGGGCTACTGCGGCATCCTGAGCCTCGGGCACGGCCTGTTCTTCGCGCTCGGCGGCTATGCAATGGGCATGTACCTGATGCGCGGCATCGGCCGCGACGGTGTGTACCACAGCGACCTGCCGGACTTCATGGTGTTCCTCGACTGGAAATCGCTGCCCTGGTACTGGACAGGCACCGAGCACTTCGCCTGGGCGATGTTCCTCGTGGTGGCACTGCCGGGCGCGGTGGCGTGGATCTTCGGCTACCTGGCCTTCCGCTCACGCGTGAAGGGCGTGTATCTGTCGATCATCACGCAGGCCCTGACCTTCGCCGCCATGCTGCTGTTCTACCGCAACGAGACCGGCTTTGGCGGCAACAACGGCTTCACCGACTTCAAGCGCATCCTGGGCTACCCGATCACGTCGGCCAATACGCGCACGGTGCTGTTTCTCGTGACGTTCGCGGTGCTCGTCGGCGCCTTCCTGCTGTGCCGCGCGCTGGTCATGTCGAAGTTCGGCCGGGTGGTCACGGCGATGCGCGACGGCGAGTCGCGCGCCATGTTCCTGGGCTACCGCCCGCTCGGCTACAAGCTGTTCGTCTGGACGCTGTCGGCGATGCTGTGCGGTGTGGCGGGTGCGTTGTATGTGCCGCAGGTCGGCATCATCAACCCGAGCGAGATGGCCCCGGTCAACTCCATCGAAATGGCGATCTGGGTCGCCATCGGCGGACGCGGCTCGCTCGTCGGCGCGATCGTCGGTGCCTTCCTCGTCAATGGCGCGAAGAGCTTCTTCACCGCGTACTTCGCCGAGTACTGGCTGTTCTTTCTCGGCGCCATGTTCGTCCTCGTGCCGCTGCTGCTGCCGCAGGGCGTGATCGGCCTCGTCACGCGGCGCTCGCGCAAGCCTGCCCAGCAGGCCCCCGCGCAAGCCGAAGGCGACGCGCCCCACCCGCTCACCGGAGACCGCGCATGAGACCCGACTACGACATCGCCTGGCAAATGACGGACGCGCCGGACGCGAGCGTCACCGTCAGCGGCGACACCACGGGCATGTCGCACCTCGTGGTGCCCGGCGAGATCGACACGTCGCACGGCCTGATCCTCTACCTCGAGAACATCTCCGTTTCGTTCGATGGCTTTCGCGCACTCAACGATCTGTCGCTGTCGATCAAGACCGATGAACTGCGCTGCATCATCGGTCCCAACGGCGCGGGCAAGACCACGATGATGGATGTCGTGACCGGCAAGACACGCCCCGACACGGGCCGCGCGTTCCTCGGCCAGACGCTCGACCTCACGCGCCTGGACGAGCCGGCGATCGCGCAGGCCGGCGTCGGGCGCAAGTTCCAGAAGCCAACGGTGTTCGAGCATCACAGCGTCTGGGAGAACCTCGAGCTGGCCTGCGCGGGCGACAAGCGCTGGTTTCGCGCGCTGTGGGCAATCCTCACGCCCGCGATGCGCCGTCGCATCGAGGAAGTGCTGGCGCTCACGCACCTGGAACGTCAGGCACGCGTTCTTGCCGGGCAGCTCTCGCACGGCCAGAAGCAGCGGCTCGAGATCGGCATGCTGCTCATGCAACAACCGCAACTGCTGCTGCTCGACGAGCCCGCAGCCGGCATGACCGACGAAGAAACGGCGCAGCTCGCCGAATTGCTCAACCGCTTGCGCGGCCACTGCTCGATGATGGTGGTCGAACACGACATGGCGTTCGTCGCCTCGCTCGCGGGCGACACGGGCCTCGTCACGGTCATGGCCGAAGGTCGCGTGCTCGCCGAAGGCACGCTCGACGCCGTGCAGCGCGACGAACGTGTGATCGAATCGTATCTGGGACGCTGACCATGCTGGAAATTCACGCCCTCAACCAGTACTACAGTGGCAGTCACATCCTGCGCAACGTGGAGTTCACGGTGCCCGACGCCCAGCTCACGGTGCTGCTCGGGCGCAATGGCGTGGGCAAGACCACACTGCTCAAGTGCCTCATGGGCGTAGTGCCCGTGAAGTCGGGCAGCATCGCCTGGCGCGGCAAGGCGCTCACGTCCTCGCCGCCCTATGCGCGCGTGGCCGACGGGCTCGCATACGTGCCGCAGGGCCGCGAGATCTTCCCGCGCCTGAGCGTCGAGGAGAACCTGCTGATCGGGGCGGCCAGCCGTCCCGCACGCGAGGCCAAGCGCGGCGTGCCCGATCACATCTACGAACTGTTTCCCGTGCTGCGCGACATGAAACAACGGCGCGGCGGCGACCTGTCCGGCGGGCAACAGCAGCAACTCGCCATCGGACGCGCGCTCATGAGCGAGCCGCAATTGCTGATTCTGGACGAGCCGACCGAAGGCATCCAGCCCTCGATCATCAAGGACATCGGCAGAACGCTGCGACGCCTGGTCGACGAGCGCGGCATGACCGTGCTGCTCGTCGAGCAGTATTACGACTTCGCGCTGGAACTGGCCGATCACTATCGCGTGATGAGCCGTGGCGCGATCGTTGCAAGCGGTCTCGGCAAGGATATGGAGCGCGACGGCGTGCGTCACATGGTCGCCGTATGAGCGCGGCCACGAGCGCGCAATGTCGCGCACCGATGTCAGGAGGCGGCAGCCCGTGCTAGATTCGCGCCATCGTCCCGCGCGCGACGGCACGTCGCCGTCGTTGCCATCGCCGCCGTCATTGCCGCTGTCGTTACCATCGCTCATGCATTCACCACACGCCGCTCCCGTGCCCACCGGCTGGCACGCCGAGTTGTCGCTCGGCTTCGCGCGACATGACACCCGCACGGTGCTCGCCACACGGCGGCACCAGGGGCCGCTGGTCGTCCAGAAGTCTCTGCATCCGGAGGGGCCGGGCATCTGTCACGCCGTCGTCGTGCATCCGCCGGGCGGCATCGCGGGCGGCGACGCGCTGTCGATCGACGTCGACGTCGGTGCCGGAGCGCACGCGGTATTGACGACACCCGGCGCCACGAAGTGGTACAAGTCGCAGGGCCGTTTCGGCACACAGGACATCACCCTCGCCGTGCACGACGGCGCGAAGCTCGACTGGCTGCCGCTCGAGAACATCGTGTTCGAGCACGCCGACGCGCGTCAGCGCATCACGGTCCGGCTCGGCGCCGGCGCCAGCGTGATCGGTTGGGACGCGACACTGCTCGGGCGCCAGGCGGCCGGCGAGCAATGGACGCAGGGCCAATGGCGCTCGACGTTCGAATTGCGCGACGCCGCCGACCGTCTGCTGTGGGCCGAACAGGCCGTGCTCGGCGCCGACGACGCGCAGCGCTCCGGCGCAACCGGCCTCGCGGGCTTTCCCGTCTTCGCGGCCCTGTGGGCCGTGGGTGACGCCTGCACGCGGGAGCTCGCGGAATCGCTCGCGCAGGACCTGCCGTTCGACGATGACTTGCGCGCAGGCATCACCTGTCTGCCCGGCAATGTGCTCGTGCTGCGCGTGCTCGGACGCGACATGGAAGCGGTGCGTCAGTTGCTGATCGCGCATTGGCTCGCGCTGCGGCCCCTCGTGCACGGCGTCCCTGCCGAGCCGCTGCGTCTTTGGGCGACGTGATCCGGCACTGAACGGCGAGCGCCGCACGCGCGATCTCGTCGACACCGGCCGATCACGGAAGTCGGCCACCTTCCGTGTCGGCGCGGCCCGTCCCGAACGCACCACTTCGGTGACGAACGGCGTCACCCATTGCGCGCCCGCCGGATTTCGCACCAACTCGGCGCACGCTCGCGCCCCCCCCACGGCCAGACTGGCCGCCTCGCGGCCCCATTTCCCCGCCGGGTCGCGCCCGAAACCGAGGCGCGGCGGTGTTCCGCTCGCCCGGGCATGATTCCTGCTACGTCACTGTATCGACCGGTCAGACCAGATGCGCCGGCCGCCGGAACACTCCCGTTGCCGGAACGCTTGCCCCCTGAATCCGAGGTTGCCGATATGCTGCCGTTTTCCCGCACCGCCGTCTCTCATGAAGCCGTTGTCGCCACGCTCGGCGCGCGCACCCGCGCACGCCGAGCCTTCACCACCTTGATGCTCGCCGTGAGCGCGCTGGCTGCCGTTTCCACCCTGGCGCCGCGCACCGCCCACGCCGACGGGCTGGACGACATCGCGAAGCGCGGCACCCTGCGCGTGGCCGTGCCGCAGGACTTCCCGCCGTTCGGCGCCATCGGCCCCGACATGAAGCCGGTCGGCTACGACATCGACACAGCCGCACTGCTGGCCAAGGGCATGGGCGTAAAGCTCGAGCTGGTACCTGTCACGAGCGCCAACCGGATTCCCTACCTCACGACGAACAAGGCCGACCTCGTGATTTCCAGCCTCGGCAAGAATGCCGAGCGCGAGAAGGTGATCGATTTCTCGGAAGCCTACGCGCCGTTCTACAACGGCGTATTCGGGCCGAAGGACCTCGCCGTGTCGAAGCCCGCCGATCTCTCGGGCAAGACCATCGGCGTGACGCGCGGCGCGGTCGAGGATCTCGAACTCTCGAAGGTCGCGCCGCCCGACGTCACGATCAAACGCTTCGAAGACAACAACGGCACCATCTCCGCCTTCCTCTCGGGCCAGGTGCAGTTGGTCGCCACCGGCAATGTGGTGGCGGCGGCGATCGTTGCCAAGCATCCGCCCAAGCTGCCGGAGCCGAAGTTCCTCATCAAGAACTCGCCCTGCTTCGTGGGACTGAACAAGAACGAGCCGCGCCTGCTCGCGAAGGTCAACGCCATTCTCACCGCGTCGAAGAAGGACGGCTCGCTCGGCAAGATCTCGCAGAAGTGGCTCGGCATGCCGCTGCCCGCCGATCTCTGATCGCAGTACGACGCGTCTCGCGACAGGTCTCCGGTTCCCCATGCATTACGTTCTCGACTTTGCCGATCTGCGGCAATACCTGATGCTGTTCGTGCGCGGCGCCGCGCTCACGATGGCGCTCACGGCCGTTTCCACGGTCGTGGGCGTGATCATCGGCGCCCTGTGCGCCGTCGCCCGCGAGACGGGCACGGTGTGGCTCAGGGCGATCGCGGGGCTGTACGTCGAACTCATCCGCAACACGCCGTTCATCGTTCAGCTGTTCTTCATCTTCTTCGGCCTGCCGAGTCTCGGTATTCACATCGACGAGACCACGGCCGCGATCCTCGCCATGAGCGTGAACCTCGGGGCCTATGCCACCGAAATCATCCGCGCGGGCATGCGTGCCGTGCCGCGCGGTCTTTCCGAAGCCGGTCTGTCGCTCGCGATGACGCGGGGACAGATCCTGCGTCACGTGATCCTGCCGCAGGCGTTCGCGAAGGTGTTTCCCGCGCTCGCCAGCCAGATCGTCATCGTGATGCTCGGGTCCGCCGTCGTCTCGCAGATCTCGGTCCCCGACCTCTCCTACGCCGCCAACTTCGTGCAGTCGCGCACCTTCCGCGCGTTCGAGAGCTACCTGATCGTCACCGCGCTCTATCTCGTGCTGGCCATCGTGCTGCGTCGGGTGCTCATGCGCTGCGCGCGTCGCTTGTTCCGAGGCACGACCCAGGGAGGCGCACGATGATCGAGTTCTCGATCTGGGACATGCTGCGCGGCTTGCTGCTTGCCGCGCGCTGGACGCTCGCACTCTCGGCCATCGCCTTCGTGTGCGGAGGACTGGTCGCACTGGCACTGCTGGTGGTGCGCGTGGGTCGCGTCTCGTGGGCCGCTCGCGCCGTGGCGCTGTATATCGAGGTGTTCCAGGGCACGCCACTGCTCATGCAGCTGTTCCTGGTGTTCTTCGGCCTGCCGCTGCTCGGCCTGAACGTCTCGCCGTGGGTCGCCGCCGCGGTCTGCCTTACGCTCTACACGAGCGCCTATCTCACGGAAATCTGGCGCGGCTGCGTCGACGCCGTGCCGCACGGCCAGTGGGAGGCATCGTCGAGCCTTGCCATGCGATACGGCGAGCAGTTGCGTCACGTGATTCTGCCGCAGGCGCTGCGCATCGCCATCGCGCCGACGGTCGGGTTCTCGGTGCAGGTCGTCAAGAGCACCGCGCTCGCGTCGATCATCGGTTTCGACGAACTCACCAAGACGGGCACCATGCTCACCAACGCGACGTTCCAGCCGTTCACCGTGTACGGCCTCGTCGCCATGTTCTACTTCGCCGCCTGCTATCCGTTGTCGCTGTGGGCGCGTCATCTCGAAAGGAAACTCCATGTCGCTCATTGAAGTCAGGGGCATGCAAAAGCGCTTCGGCGAGACCCCCGTGCTCAAGGGGATCGACATGGACGTCGAGCGCGGCCAGGTCGTCTCGATCATCGGCAAGAGCGGCTCGGGCAAGAGCACGCTGCTGCGCACCCTCAACGGCCTGGAGCGATTCGATGCGGGAAGCGTCGCCGTGGACGGCGTGCACGTCGGCGCGCGCGACACCGACCTGCGCGCGCTGCGCCTGAAGGTCGGCATGGTGTTCCAGCAGTACAACCTCTTTCCCCACCTCTCGGCCGGAGAGAACGTCATGCTCGCGCAGAAGGTCGTGAAGAAGACCGCCGGAGCCGAGGCGCGCGAGATCGCCCGCGCCATGCTTGCCAAGGTGGGCCTGGCCGACAAGTTCGACAGCTATCCGTCGCAATTGTCGGGCGGGCAGCAGCAGCGCGTGGCCATTGCCCGCTCGCTGGCCATGCGCCCATCGGTGCTGCTTTGCGACGAAATCACCTCGGCGCTCGATCCTGAGTTGGTCGCCGAAGTGCTCAAGGTGCTTGAAGACCTCGCCACCGAAGGCATGACGCTGATTCTGGTGACACACGAAATGCGGTTCGCCCGCCATGTTTCGGATCGCGTGGTGTTCATGCACCAGGGCAAGATCTGGGAGTCCGGCGCGCCCGAGACGCTTTTCACGCAGCCGGCGACGCCGGAGCTGCAGCGGTTCATCTGCCAATGACGACGTCGCGCGGCATGGCACGCACCGCCCCACCGCCCCACCGCCCTTGTCCGGCACGGTTTTGGTGCGCGAACCGCGCGTGCGCGATCGATATGGCGCGCCGCCCGACTCGTGCTTATGATGAGCGGCAGCAGCGTTGCTCCCATGACCCTTTCGCATTGAATTTCACGTCAAGATGAAGCTCACCCCACGAGAAAAAGACAAGTTGCTGATCTTCACCGCCGCGCTGCTCGCGGAGCGTCGACGCGCACGCGGCCTGAAGCTGAACTATCCGGAAGCCGTGGCCTTCATCAGCGCCGCGCTCATGGAAGCCGCCCGCGACGGGCGCACCGTCGCCGACCTGATGCACTACGGCACCACGCTGCTCACTCGCGACGACGTGATGGACGGCGTGCCCGAGATGATCCCGGACATCCAGGTCGAGGCCACGTTTCCCGACGGGACCAAGCTTGTCACCGTGCATCACCCGATTCCCTGAAGCCCGTCGGCGCGCGAACCGGCGCCATCGGTTCGCATGCGCCGACCACGCCCGGCCATTCGAGGCGCTCGCACGCGACGCGCACGACCGCACCCGATAAGGCCGGACAACATCCGATAACCGACGCCGTGTCGTCAACCACTCTCTCGAAAGGACGTCTCATGTCACTGGTCCGCCCCCCGCTCGTCATCGCCGACTCCGGCACCTTCGCCGTCTCGCGCCAACGCCTCGCGCGTGGTCTCGCCGGCCTGGCCCTGCTCGCCGCGTCGGGCGCCGCACTCGCGCACCCGGGTCATCCCGGCCACGACGCGGCGACCAGTTTCGCGGCGGGCTTCCTGCACCCGCTCACCGGTGCCGATCACCTTTGCGCGATGATCGTCGTGGGCTTGTGGAGCTCGCTCACCGCCCGACGCGTCTGGCTCGCCCCGCTCGCCTTCGTGGCGATGCTGGCCGCAGGCGGCCTGCTCGGCATGTCGCACGCGCTCGCGCTGCCCGGGGTGGAGCCGATGATCGCCGTCTCGCTGCTGGTGCTCGGCCTGCTGCTCGCCACGCGCGCACAGTTGCCCGGCTGGGCGGGCGCGGCCATCGTGGGCGCGTTCGCGATCTTCCATGGCTTCGCGCACGGCGTCGAGTTGCCGGCGCAGGCCAGCGCCATGCATTACCTCGCCGGCTTCGTGCTGGCCACCGGCGTGCTGCACAGTGTGGGCATCGCTGCCGGCGTAGCGCTGCGTCGTCGCTCGGCATGGCTGCCGCGCGTGCTGGGCGCGGGCGTGCTGGCCTACGGCGCGACGCTGCTCGCGGCCGTGGCCTGATGTCGCGGACATCGGCTCTCGCCATCATCTCGGAGACTCACATGATTCCCGGAGAACTCTTGCCCGCCGCCGGCGAGATCACGTTGAACGCGGACCGCCCGACGATCCGCGTCACCGTGGCCAACACCGGCGACCGGCCGGTCCAGATCGGCTCGCACTTCCACTTCTACGAGGTCAACGACGCACTGCGGTTCGACCGTGAGTCCACGCGCGGCTTTCGCCTGAACATCGCGGCCGGCACCGCGGTGCGCTTCGAACCCGGCCAGCAGCGGACGGTGGAATTGGTCGCGCTCGCGGGCGAGCGGCGCGTATTCGGTTTCGCAGGTCGCGTCATGGGGGCGCTATGAAAATCTCTCGCCGCGCGTACGCGGAAATGTTCGGGCCCACGACCGGCGACCGGCTGCGACTGGCCGACACGGAACTCATCGTCGAAATCGAGCGCGACTTCACGATCTACGGCGAAGAAGTGAAATTCGGCGGCGGCAAGGTGATTCGCGACGGCATGGGGCAATCGCAAC
This sequence comes from Pandoraea sp. E26, assembly GCF_000681415.1. Lineage (NCBI taxonomy): Bacteria > Pseudomonadati > Pseudomonadota > Betaproteobacteria > Burkholderiales > Burkholderiaceae > Pandoraea > Pandoraea sp. E26. The sequence continues at coordinate 122,335 of NZ_AYXJ01000032.1, read as the reverse complement.
GTCCCCGCGCCGACGTGGTGGACACCGTCATCACCAACGCCGTGATCATCGATCACTGGGGCATCGTGAAGGCCGACATCGGCCTCAAGGACGGGCGCATCTGGGGCATCGGCAAGGCGGGCAATCCGGACATCCAGCCCGGCGTGACGATTCCGCTGGGCGGCGCCACCGAAGTGATCGCCGGCGAGGGCATGATCGTCACGGCCGGCGGCATCGATTCGCACATTCACTTCATTTGTCCGCAACAGATCGAAGAGGCGCTGTCCTCGGGCGTGACCACGCTGCTCGGCGGCGGCACGGGCCCGGCGACCGGCACCAACGCCACGACCTGCACGCCGGGGCCGTGGCATCTGGAACGCATGCTCCAGGCCGCCGACGGCTGGCCGATCAATCTCGGCTTTCTCGGCAAGGGCAACGTGAGCCAGCCCGAGCCGTTGATGGAGCAGATCGAGGCCGGCGCCATCGGGCTGAAGCTGCACGAGGACTGGGGCTCCACGCCCGCGGCCATCGACGCCTGCCTGTCGGTCGCCGACGCCACCGATACCCAGGTCGCGATTCATACCGACACGCTCAACGAGGGCGGCTTCGTCGAAGCGACCGTGGCCGCGATCAAGGGACGCACGATCCACACGTATCACACCGAGGGCGCCGGCGGCGGTCACGCGCCGGACATCCTCAAGGTCTGCGGCGAGGCGAACGTACTGCCGTCGTCGACCAACCCGACGCGGCCCTACACCATCAACACGCTCGACGAACATCTCGACATGCTGATGGTCTGCCATCACCTCGACCCGGCCATCGCCGAGGACATCGCCTTCGCGGAGTCGCGCATCCGGCGCGAGACGATCGCGGCCGAGGACATCCTTCACGATCTGGGCGCACTGTCGATGATCTCGTCCGACTCGCAAGCCATGGGGCGCGTGGGTGAAGTGGTCATGCGCACCTGGCAGACGGCGCACAAGATGAAGGTGCAGCGCGGCGCGCTCGGTCCGGACACCGGCGAGGCGGACAACTTCCGCGTAAAGCGTTACGTCGCGAAGTACACGATCAACCCGGCCATCACGCACGGCATGGCGCACGAGATCGGCTCGGTCGAAGTGGGCAAATGGGCCGACCTGGTCCTGTGGGAGCCGGCATTCTTCGGCGTGAAGCCGTCGCTGATTCTCAAGGGCGGCATGATCACGACGGCGCTCATGGGCGACCCGAACGCGTCGATCCCGACGCCCCAGCCGGTGCACTATCGCGAGATGTTCGGTGCGCGCGCCGGGGCCATGGCGCGCACTTCGCTCACGTTCGTGTCGCAGGCGGCGTACGATGGCGGCGTGGCCGGACGTTACGGTCTGTCCAAGCGCGTGGTGCCGGTGCGCAATATCCGGCAGGTCACCAAGGCCGACATGGTGAACAACGCCTGGCTGCCGCACATCAGCGTCGACCCCGAGACCTATCAGGTCATCGCCGACGGACAGCTGCTGACGTGCGAGCCGGCGACCGTGTTGCCCATGGCGCAACGCTACTTCCTTTTCTGAACGAACCATGGCGCAAGCTCCCGAATCGCCCTCCTCGCCGGATCCGGCAACGTCGTCCACGGCGCTGCGCCGCGTGGAGAAGTACTTTGCCGCCGGGCGCATCGCCGCACCGCTCGCCCGCCGCGCACCGGCCCTCGTGCTGCCGTTCGACGCGCGCAGCAAGAGCCGCTTGCGCGCCACGCTGGCGACGGGCGAGGACGTTGCACTGTTCCTGCCGCGTGGCACCGTGCTGCGCGGCGGCGACGTGCTCGTGGCCGACGACGGCGGGTTCATCCGCGTGGAAGCCGCCCCCGAAACGGTGCTGCTCGTGACGGCTGCCACGCCGCTGGCGCTCACGCGCGCGGCGTACCATCTCGGCAACCGGCATACGCCGGTGGAAGTGGGCGACGGGTATCTCAAGCTCGAACACGACCCGGTGCTGCGCGATATGCTGCTGCGGCTCGGCGTCGACGTCGCCGAGGCGCTGATGCCGTTCGAGCCCGAAGCGGGCGCCTACGGCGGCGGTCACAAGCACGGGCACGATGCCACCTTCGCCGAGGACTTCGCGCTCGCACAGCGCGTCTTCCACGAGCATCACGGACACGATCACGACCACCCGCATGGGCATTCGCACGATCATGGTCACGATCATGGACATTCGCACGGCTCGGCATGCCAGCACGATCACACGCATGGCCCCGGCTGCGCGCACACGGAAGACGCCTCGCATGCTCACGCGCATGTGCACGGTGCCGCATGCGGGCACGATCATTCCCACATGCCGCCGGGCTCGACCGACGAACCGGCTTCCCAAGTGAGTCTCTCCGATGACGGCAAGTCTCCCCAGTCCACTCACTGAGCCCGTCGCCGACGCGTCGCTCCAGTCGCTTGCCGCGCTGTTGCACCTTGCGTCGCCGGCACTGCCGATCGGGGCGTTCAGCTATTCGCAAGGCCTGGAAGCCGCCGTCGAACATGGCATCGTTCACGACGCTGCCAGCGCCGGGCGCTGGATCGCCAGTCAGCTCGATGGCGTATTCGCCACGGGCGAACTGGCGCTGCTCGCGCGGCAGTGGCGTCACTGGCAGACGGACGACGACGCGGCGCTCATTCGCGTGAACGACTGGCTGCTGGCCACGCGCGAAGCGGCCGAGCTGCGCGCGGAGACCGAGCAGATGGGCTGGTCGCTCACGCAATTGATCGTCTCGCTCGAATGGGGCACCCCCACGCAGCGCGATCGTCTTTCGGCGCTGCGTCCGATCGCCCTCCCGACGGCATTTTCGCTTGCCGCGCTGGCGCACGGCGCCACGCTCGCCGACACGCTGGTCGCCTACGCCTTCAGTTGGCTGGAGAATCAGGTGGCCGGCGCACTCAAGGCCGTACCGCTCGGACAACTCGCCGCACAGCGCGTGATCGTGGCGTTGCGGCCCCGCATCGTGGCGGCCGCGCGTCGGGCCATGGCATTGCCGGATGATCGAATCAACACGTTCTCCCCCGCGCTCGCGATTCTCGCTTCGCGCCATGAAACACAGTACTCGCGGCTGTTCCGCTCATGAGACGCGAGCGCGGCATCGGGATCGCAGCGGGCGCGACCGTGTCCCCGTGCATCGCGCGTTCTCGCGCGAATGCGTTCCACGGCATCACATGATTGACTCGCGACTGACTCGCAATTGATTCGCTATTGACCAGCACCTGGCCGTTTTTCACGAATCCGCTACTTTCACCGCCACCACGACATTCGCCATGACGACCACTGCCAACGCCCGTCGTACCAAGAAGAATCCGCCGCTGCGTGTCGGCATCGGAGGCCCCGTCGGCTCCGGCAAGACCACCCTGACCGAGATGCTCTGCAAAGCCATGCGCGAGCGCTACGATCTCGTCGTGATCACCAACGACATCTATACCAAGGAGGATCAGCGTCTGCTGACCGTTGCAGGTGCATTGGCACCGGAACGCATTCTTGGCGTGGAGACCGGCGGATGTCCGCACACGGCGATCCGCGAGGACGCCTCGATCAACCTCGAAGCCGTCGACCGGATGCTGGACCGCTTCCCCGACGCGGACGTCGTTTTCATCGAGTCCGGCGGCGACAACCTCGCGGCCACCTTCAGCCCGGAGCTCTCGGATCTCACGATCTATGTGATCGATGTCGCAGGCGGCGAGAAGATTCCGCGCAAGGGCGGCCCCGGCATCACGAAGTCGGATCTGCTCGTCATCAACAAGACCGATCTCGCCCCATACGTCGGCGCCTCGCTCGACATCATGCGCTCGGACACGCAGAAAATGCGCGGCATGCGTCCATTCGTGATGGGAAACATGAAGGAAGGCAAGGGCCTTCAGGAGATCATCCGCTTCATCGAAGCCCGGGGGATGTTGGCGTAAGTGAGCGTCAGACCCGGCGGTTCGTTCGACCGCCGGCTTCGCGGCACCCGGCGCGCGCTAGCGCTGCGCCACCGAAAACCCGTGTTCGCGCAGCAGTTGCAACACGCCGTGCGGACCGCCGAGATGCAGCGTGCCGACCGCTACGAAGACCGGCTTGCCCGGGTCGGCGAGGAACAGCATGCGCGCCAGAAAGCGCCGGTTGCGCGAATACAGGATGCGCTCGTCGATGGCGTCGGCCAGGGCCGCGTTGCGCCGCACCTGCGCCGCCTTGCCCTGCGACCAGTCGAAGACCAGTTCCGCGTCGCCCGCCCGCCACAGGCGGTGCAACTCCTCGACCTGCGCCGTCGCCTTCTTCGGAGTGAGCACCAGCTCCTGTGCCAGCAACTCGTTCTGCTGCGCGGGCGTGAGGCCGGTGAACGCGTCCATCTGTTCCGCCAGCGACTCGAGGCCGACAATGCGGCCGCGATAGATATTCTCCAACTGGTTCTCGGTACCGTACTCCGTTTGCAGGTCGGCCCCCATCGAATCGAGTGTCTCGACGAGTAGCGCCGCCAGCCACGGCCGCATGTGACGGATCTCGGCAAGCATTGCCGGATTGCCCTTGAGACGCGCGCGCAGCTTGCGCCAGAGCGGCGCCGGAATCAGCCGGGGCAGACACGACCGCGCGCACATGCCGTACTTCTGCACGTCGTCCTGCGACATCGTCAGGTCGTCAGGCGAGAGCTCGAACGCCACCGTCTTCGACACGCGCAGCGCATCGACCACGACCTTGCGGAACGGATAGTCGTCGGGCTTGCCGACATGCAGGGTACCCATCACGTAGATGGTCATGTCGCCCTTGCGGGCTTCGTAGAACGGGAGATTGGCGCCCGGCGGCGCCTCGCCCGGCTCCGGGACCACCAGCGGCAGCGTGCGCGGCGCGATCGCGCGGGGCGTGCCGGTCGACGCCGCATCCAGCGTGACGGCGAGCGCCATCAACAGGCAACCGAGCAGCCAGCCGGTCAATGCAACGCCCCGACGAACGTGCGTCGCGCGTGGTGGTCCACCCAATCTCGTCATCCCTCAATGTCTTCGACCCGATGGCACGCCACCAGACGTCCTTCGAGCTTGCGCAGTTGCGGCACTTCTTCGCGGCAGTGGTCGACTGCGTACGGGCAGCGTGGCGCGAACGCACACCCGGGCGGCGGTCGCAAGGGCGACGGCAACTCGCCGATCAACGGGATCTTGACCCGCCGCTCGGCCGCCTTGATCGCCGGCGTGGCCGACATCAGCGCCTTGGTGTACGGATGCAGCGGCTTGCCGAACACGGCGGCCTTGGGACCGTGTTCGACCGCGCGGCCGAGGTACATCACCATGACATCGTCGGCCACATGCTCGACCACCGCGAGATTATGCGACACGAATACGTAACTCGTCGCGTATCGGTCCTGCAAATCCATGAAAAGATTCAGGATCTGTGCCTGAATTGAGACATCCAGGGCCGAAACGGGCTCGTCGGCGACCACGATGGCCGGCGACAGGATCATCGCCCGCGCGATCGCCACCCGCTGCCGCTGCCCACCCGAGAACATGTGCGGATACCGCGCCACATGTTCCGGGCGCAAGCCAACCGTGCGCATCATCTCGGCAATCTTCTCCCCGCGCTCCGCGCGGCCGAGCGACGTGTTGATGGCCAGCGGCTCGTCGAGCGCCTGCCCCACCGTCTTGCGCGGGTTGAGCGACGCGTACGGGTTCTGGAACACCATCTGCACCCGCGTGCGCAGCGGCGCCACTTCGCCAGCCGATGCGGACGTGGTCTCGGTCGCGTCGACGACGAGTCTGCCCGACGTGGGCGGTTCGATCAACGTCAAGACCCTGGCCAGCGTCGATTTGCCGCACCCGGACTCGCCGACCACCGCCAGCGTGCGCCCCGCCGCGAGCTCGAACGACACGCCATTGAGCGCCCTGAGCGTCGCCGGCCCGCGCAGCAACCCGCGGTTCACGGTATAGAAGCGCGTCAGGTCGTGCGCGGACAGCACGACACGCCCCTGCCCGGCCAGCGCCCGCGGGGTTTCCTGAGGCGTCGCGAAAACGGTTTCACTCATCGCACCCCCCCTGCCACTCGATCGCCCGCCACCGCGTGCGGCAAAGGCTTGAAGCACCGCACCGTGGGCGAGCCCATTCCGCCCGTCATGCCCGCCACGCCCGCCATGCCCGGCGCCGCGTACGGTTCGAGCGCCGGCTGCACCGCGCGGCAACGATCGTCCGCGTACGGACAGCGCGGCGAGAGCAGACAGCCCGCCGGGCGGTCATCGCGCCCGGGCACCACGCCCGGCAAGGTACGCAGTCGACGCACGCCCCGGTTGTGCTCGGGAATCGCCGAGAGCAGCGCTTCGGTGTAGGGGTGATGCGGGGTATCGAAGAGTGCCGGTACCTGCTGGACTTCGATCACCTGGCCTGCATACATCACCGCCACGCGGTGCGCGACTTCGGCCACCACCGCCAGATCGTGGGAAATCAGCACGAGCGACATGCCGTGATCCTTCTGCAACTGGAGCAGCAACGCCATGATCTGGGCCTGGATCGTCACGTCGAGGGCCGTGGTCGGCTCGTCGGCGATCAGCAGTTTCGGTCGGCAGGCGATCGCCATGGCAATCATCACCCGCTGGTTCATCCCGCCGGACAACTGGTGTGGATAAGCCCCCAGCCGGTTGGCCGCGTCGGGAATCTCGACCTGCTCGAGCAACTCGACGACGCGCGCTCGAAGGGCGCGGCCGCGCAACCCCATGTGACGGCGCAACACTTCGCCGATCTGATAGCCGATGGTGTAGCTCGGGTTCAGGCTGGTGAGCGCGTCCTGGAAAATCATCGACACGTCGCGCCCGACGATGTTGCGGCGCTCGCGCGCCGACGCATGCAGCAGGTCGCGGCCGTCGAAGCGCACTTCGTCGGCAAGGACGCGCCCCGGCGCGTCGATCAGTCCCATGAGCGCGAGCATCGTCACGCTCTTGCCCGAGCCGGATTCGCCGACCACGCCGAGGATCTCGCCCTGGGCGACGTCAAGGTCGATAGCATCGACGGCGCGCGCGCCGTCGAAGTCGACCGACAGATTTCGAATGGAGAGCAGATTCATGCGATTCGCTTCAGTTTGGGGTCGAGTGCATCGCGCAGGCCGTCGCCGACCAGGTTGATGGCGAGCACCGAGATGACGATCGCAAGTCCCGGCAGGGTGACAATCCACCAGGCACTTTCCATATAGTCGCGTGCCGACGCGAGCATCGAGCCCCACTCGGCAAGCGGCGGCTGCACGCCCAGACCGAGAAAGCCCAGCGCCGCGGCGTCGAGAATGGCCACCGAGAAGCTCAGCGTGGCCTGCACGATCAGCGGTGCCGCGCAGTTCGGCAGCACCGTCGAGAACATCAACCGCAGCGTTCCCGCCCCGGCCATGCGCGAGGCCACGACGTACTCGCGCTGCAACTCGCCGAGCGCCGCGGCGCGCGTGAGTCGCACGTATGCGGGCAATGTCACGATCGCGATGGCGATCGTCGTATTGGCTAGGCCCGGCCCGATCACGGCCACCACCGCCACCGCCAGCAGCAGCGACGGCAGCGCCATCATCATGTCCATCAACCGCATGATCGGCGTGTCGAGCCAGCGCTGGAAAAACGCCGCAAACAGCCCGAGCAGAATGCCCGGAATCAGCGAGAGCACCACGGACGACAGACCGATCCAGAACGACAGGCGCGCGCCAAAGATCAGGCGCGAAAGGATGTCCCGACCGGCCTCGTCCGTACCCAGGAGGAACCGGGCGTTACCGCCCTCGAACCACACGGGCGGAATCTTGACGTAGTCGCGATATTGCTCGATCGGGCTGTGCGGCGCGATCAGCGGCGCCAGAATGGCAGCCGCGAACATCAGCAGCAGCACCACGGCCGCAGCCGTGGCGCCGCGGTTCGCGGTAAAGCTGCGCAGAAACTCCCGGAGCAGGCGTGCGCGAGGCGTCGCGGTCACGGCGGCGGGAGGCGGCAGCGTGGCAGGGGTGTCACTCATCGTTGACCTCCTTCAGTGCCGAATGCGCGGGTTGACGACGCCGTAGAGCACGTCGACCAGCAGATTGACCAGAATCACGCCCGTCGCGATGAGCAGGATGCCGCCCTGCACCACCGGATAGTCGCGACGAAGAATCGCGTCGATCAGCCATTTGCCGATGCCGGGCCACGAGAACACGTTCTCGGTGAGCACCGCGCCGGCGAGCAACGCGCCGACCTGCAGTCCGATCACCGTGATGACCGGGATCAGCGCATTGCGCAACGCATGCACGACGATCACGCGCCAGGGCGACAGCCCCTTGGCCCGCGCCGTACGGATGTAGTCTTCGCGCAGCACTTCGAGCATGGCCGAGCGCGTCATGCGCGCAATCACGGCCAGCGGCACCGTGCCGAGCACGATGGTCGGCAGGATCAGGTGGCTGAGCGCCGAGGAGAATGCCCCCTCGTCGCCGGAGAGCAGCGTGTCGATCAGCATGAAGCCGGTCACGCTCGGCACGTCGTACTCGACCCCGATGCGCCCGGACACCGGCGTCCATTGCAGATTGACGGAGAACAGCATGATGAGCAGCAACCCCCACCAGAAGATCGGCATGGAGTAGCCGGTGAGTGCCGCGCCCATGGTCGCGTGGTCGAGCGTCTTGCCGCGTCTGAGCGATGCGGCCACGCCGGCGGGCAGGCCCACGACCAGTGCGAAGATCATCGCGCACAGCGCGAGCTCCAATGTGGCGGGGAAGCGGGCGAAGAACTCGTGCAGCACGCCTTCGTTGGTGACGATGGAGCGTCCGAGGTCGCCTTGCGCGGCGTGCTTCAGGTAGACGAAGTACTGGGTGGTGAGCGGCTGGTCGAGCCCGAGCCGCTTCATCGCCTCGGCGTGCATGACGGGGTCGAGATTGCGCTCGCCCACGAGGACTTCGATCGGATCGCCGGGGATGAGGTGAATGAGCGCGAACGCGAGCACGGTGATCCCGATGAAGGTCGGGATCACCATGCCCAGTCGTCTCAGGACGAATCTCAGCATAGGAGGGTTCCGTGGGGGCTTGGCGCATCGCCCGCCCCCGGCGCAGGGACGAGCGGTGCTGTGCCGCGTTAATCAATCGTCGGCGCGTTGCCGACGTGGTGCGACCGCCGCCCCCGGGCGCGGCGGCCCGGGCAGCGGTTCGACGCCGGTCGGCGCGCGGGGCGCGGGACCGGTCGATCGTGTCGCGGACTCAGTTCAACGAGACGCCCGCAAAGCTGTTGCGGCTGAACGGGCTCAGCTTGAAGCCCTGCACGCTCGTGGACATCGGCTTGTACTGCGTGGAGTGCGCGATGGGCGAGAACGGCAGTTGCTGCGCGAAGATCTCCTGCGCCTGCGTGTAGAGCTTGGTGCGCGTGGCCTGATCGGTCGTCTGACGCGCCTGCTTGATGAGGTCGTCGAAAGGCTTGTAGCACCACTTCGAGAAGTTGTTGCCGTTGATCGAATCGCAGCCGAGCAGCACGCCGAGCCAGTTGTCCGGATCGCCGTTGTCGCCGGTCCAGCCGATGAGCAGCGCATCGTGTTCTCCGGCCTTGGCGCGTTTGATGTACTCACCCCATTCGTACGTGACGATGTTGGCCTTCACGCCGATTTTCGCCCAGTCGGCCTGGATCATCTCGGCCATGAGTTTGCCGTTCGGGTTGTACGGCCGTTGCACCGGCATGGCCCACAGCGTGATCTCCATGCCCTTCACGCCCGCCTTGTCGAGCAGAGCCTTCGCTTTCTCGGGATCGTAGCTCGCCTGCTTGATGTTCTTGTCGTAAGACCACTGCGTCGGCGGCATCGGGGCGCCGTTCGACAACTGACCGGCCGAGCCGTAGACGGACTGGAGAATCGCCTTCTTGTTGATTGCCATGTCGAGCGCCTGACGCACTTCCACGCGATCGAGCGGCTTCTTCTGCACGTTGTACGCCACGTAGCCGAGGTTGAAGCCGACCTGGTCCGGCATCTTCAGTTTCGACGCCTTGCCTTGCGACTGAATCTCCGCCTTGAGCGCATCGACGTCCGCCGGACGCGGATACGTCGCCACCTGGCACTCGTTGCGCTTGAGCTTCTGGATGCGAACGTTCGCGTCGGTCGTGATCGCGAAGATCAGCTTGCTGACCTTTGGCGGCAGGCTCGTGTTCCAGTAGTCCTTGTTGCCGTCCAGGCGCAGCGTGGCGTCCTTCGTGTAGCTGCGGAAGATGAACGGACCGGTGCCAACGGGCTTGAGCGCGATGTCGCGCGCGTTATTGGCGGCGAGCAGCTTGTCCGCGTATTCCTTGGAGAGGATCGACGCGAACGACATGGCCAGGTTCTGGATGAACGGTGCGTCGACCTTCTTGAGCACGAAGCGCACGGTGTACGGATCGACGACCTCGATGCGATCGATGTCCGCCTGCAGGCCCATGTCAACGAAATACGGGAATTCCGCCGGGTATGCCTTGCGGAACGGCATCTCGCGATCGGCCATGCGGTCGAAAGTGAACTTCACGTCTTCGGCGTTGAAGTCGCGGGTGGGCGTGAAGTAATCCGTCTTGTGGAATTTGACACCCTTGCGCAGATGGAACGTATAGACCTTGTTGTCCGGCGAGATATCCCATTTCTCCGCGAGCGACGGCATGACACCGGTTTCCCCGGGCACGAAAGCGATGAGACGGTTGTAGATGGCGTCGGCGGGATCGAAGTCGGTGCCGGTAGTCAGTTGCCCCGGATCGAAACCGGCGGGGCTGCCCTCGGAGCAATAGACGAGGGTCTTGTTCGGGAGCTCGACCGCCGCGGCGGGCGGGATCACGGCCGCACCGGCAAGCAAGGTCGCAGCCAAAAGCAAACGCAGGGTGTGAGTCTGTTTCATAGGCTCCTCGAAATTTGATCTGTTATGACGCCCGACGACGATCCGTCGCCGGGTTCACGGGGATATTACTGAAGCTTCCCGTGCGTCACAACACGCCAAATCCCTAGCAAACCGCCTATTTGTGGTGTTTTTGGATAGGAAATCACCCATTTATGATTAGAATTGACTTCCTGGACACCCCTGCGTTGGCAAACGATTGCGTGCGCCTTAGAGGCCGAGACGCTGCCACATCGCCTTGGTCGCCGATGCCGCGTTGAGCGTATAGAAGTGCAACCCGGGCGCCCCGCCGGCGAGCAGACGCTCGCAAAGTCCGGTCACCACGTCGAGCCCGAAGGCGCGGATCGCCTCGCGATCATCGCCGAAGCCCTCCAGGCGCTTGGCGATCCAGCGCGGCACTTCGGCGCCGCACATTTCCGAGAAACGCATCATCTGCGAGTAGTTCGTGATGGGCATGATGCCCGGCACGATCGGCACCTGCACGCCCAGGCGCGCCACGTCGTCGACGAACCGGAAATACGCATCCGCATTGAAGAAGTACTGCGTGATCGCGGCGTTGGCCCCGGCTTTCACCTTGTTGGCGAAATGCTCCAGGTCCAGACGGGGCGAGCGCGCCTGCGGATGGTATTCCGGGTAGGCAGCCACCTCGACGTGGAACCAGTCGCCGGTCTCGGCGCGGATAAACTCCACGAGCTCCGACGCATAACGAAATTCGCCGATCTCGCCCATGCCCGAGGGCAGGTCGCCGCGCAGCGCCACGATGTGGCGGATGCCGTGCTGACGATACGTCTGCAGGATCTCGCGGATGTTCTCGCGGGTCGAACCCACGCACGACAGGTGCGGCGCGGCCTCCACGCCTTCGCGCTGGATTTCAACGACGGTGTCGAGCGTGCCCTGCTGGGTCGAACCGCCGGCGCCGAACGTCACGGAGACGAACTTGGGCCCGAGCGGGAACAGCTGCTGACGCGTGGCGCGCAGCTTCTCCGCGCCATCGGCCGTCTTGGGCGGGAAGAATTCGAAACTGAAGGAAGGTTGCGTCATGATCGTCTTGTCATCTTGAGAGCCGCATCACGCGCGCCTGGCGTGCACGAAGAACTCCCGGTTGCCGTCGCCGCCCGCGATGGGACTGTCGAGCCATGCGGCGACCGTCAGTCCGAGCGATTCACAGGCAGTGCGGATTTTTGTCTCCACTTGCGCATACTGCGCAGCGTCCTTCACAAGCCCGCCGCGGCCGACATGCTCGCGTCCGACCTCGAATTGCGGCTTGACCAGCATCAGCAGGTCGCCGGCCGGGGCCAGCAACGGCGCGAGCGCGGGCAGGACCAGCGTGAGCGAGATGAACGACACGTCGCCCACGATCAGGTCGAACCCGGCTTCCGGCATGGCGTCCGGTGCGCTCGCCGTTGCGAGACGCGCGTCGAGCAACTCGCGCGACAGGTGCCGCGCGTTGATGCCCTCGAGCGACACCAGCCTCGGCTCGCTCGCGAGACGCGGATGCAACTGTCCATGCCCGACATCCACCCCGACGACACGCGCCACGCCCGCCTGCAGCAGACAGTCCGCGAAACCGCCGGTCGACAAGCCGACGTCGAGGGCCACACGGCCACCGACGCCAAGCCCCGTCTGCGCGAGCGCACCGGCAAGTTTCAGGCCGCCGCGCGACACGTAGCGATCTTCGTCGGGCAGTCCGTCGGGCGCCGCCCGCACTTCGATGTGCTCATCGTCCGCCACGATCTGGCTGGCCTTCTTCAACGCCGTTTCGGTGCCGGCGTAATACACGCGTCCGGCATCGATGAGGCGTTGAGCGGCGGTGCGGGATGCGGCCAGCCCCCGGCAGACGAGGGCCTGATCGGCCCGAAGCGCTTGCGACATGACTACGGGTTTCCTGCAAGAAGCGAGCGACGGCGATGCGCCGCCATTACACGTTGGTGGCTCGCTCGCCGCCGAACACCAGCGCCGACAGAATCCACGAGATCAGGCTGTACAGCAGCGAGCCGAAGAGCGCCGCCCAGAAGCCCGAGACTTCGAAACCCTTCACGACATGCGAGGCCAGCCAGAACAGCAACGCGTTGATCACGAAAATGAACAGCCCCAGCGTCAGCACCGTGACCGGCAACGTCAGGATGACGAGCAGTGGACGCAGGAACGCGTTGATCAGGCCGAGCACGACCGCAACGATCAGGGCCGTACCGATGCCCTTGAGCTGGATGCCCGAGACGACGTAGGGCAGAACGAGAAGCGCGATGGCATTGATGAGCCAAATCAGCAGCAAACGCATGGCAAGCTCCGAAGAACAGGCCGGGGCGGGAGCGGACTCCCGGCACCGGCAGTGGTGAAACCGCGTCCGACAGCGCCGGGCGGCCCGCACGCCGACGCTCGCGCGTCAACGCCGGCCGCCGGGCGCGTGTCGATCAGTAGCGATAGTGCGCCGGCTTGAACGGGCCGTTCTTGTCGACGCTGATGTACTTCGCCTGATCGTCGGACAGCACGGTCAGCTCGGCGCCGATACGGCCCAGGTGCAGGCGTGCGACCTTTTCGTCGAGGTGCTTGGGCAGCACGTACACGCTGTTCTTGTACTTCGCGCCGTGCACGAACAGTTCGATCTGCGCGAGCGTCTGGTTCGTAAACGAGTTGCTCATCACGAACGACGGGTGGCCGGTGGCGCAACCCAGGTTCACCAGGCGCCCCTCGGCCAGCAGGATGATGCGCTTGCCGTCCGGGAAGATGATGTGATCGACCTGCGGCTTGATGTTTTCCCACTGGTACTTGCGGGTCGACGCCACGTTGATTTCCGAGTCGAAGTGACCGATGTTGCACACGATGGCCTGATGCTTCATCGCGAGCATGTGGTCGTGGTCGATCACGTGGAAGTTGCCCGTTGCCGTCACGAAGATGTCGGCCTTGTCGGCGGCATACTCCATCGTCACCACACGGTAGCCTTCCATGGCGGCCTGCAGTGCGCAGATCGGATCGATTTCCGTGACCCACACGGTGGCGCCCAGGCCGCGCAGGCTCTGCGCACAGCCCTTGCCCACGTCGCCGTAGCCCGCCACGAGGGCGATCTTGCCGGCGATCATCACGTCGGTGGCACGCTTGATGCCGTCGACCAGCGACTCGCGGCAGCCGTACAGGTTGTCGAACTTCGACTTGGTGACCGAGTCGTTCACGTTGATGGCGGGGAACGGCAGCACGCCGTCCTTTTCCATCTGGTACAGACGATGCACACCGGTGGTGGTCTCTTCGGTCACGCCCTTGATCTGCGACAGGCGCTTGCTGTACCACTGCGGATCGATGGCCAGATGACGCTTGATCGACGCGTACAGCGCGACTTCTTCCTCGTTGGTCGGGTTGCCCACGACCGAGATGTCCTTCTCGGCCTTGCTGCCCAGAATCAGCAGCAGCGTGGCGTCGCCGCCGTCATCGAGAATCATGTTGGCGAACTCGCCATTCGGCCATTCGAAAATGCGGTGGCTGTATTCCCAGTACTCGTCGAGCGATTCGCCCTTGAACGCGAACACGGGAATACCGGCGGCGGCAATCGCGGCGGCGGCGTGGTCCTGCGTCGAGAAGATGTTGCACGAGGCCCAGCGCACTTCAGCGCCAAGCGCGACGAGCGTCTCGATGAGCACGCCGGTCTGGATCGTCATGTGCAGCGAGCCGGCAATGCGCGCGCCCTTGAGCGGCTGGCTGGCCTTGAACTCTTCGCGCGTGGCCATCAGACCCGGCATTTCGCTCTCGGCGATGGTCAGCTCTTTGCGGCCCCAGTCGGCCAGCTTGATATCGGCAACGTGGAAATCGGAGAATTTCGAATCGACTACGGCGTTCATCACGCCTCCTTTCTCTAAAGTCTAGATAGTTGGGACGTGAGCGCCGTTCTTGGGGCCCACACGCCAACGATCCGGGGGAAACCGGCGGCCGGCGGGGCCAATGGGAAGGATCTTGAGCCTGGCAGCGGATTCGCTGTCGCAACGCTCCTCAAGACCCCGGCATTGTAGCAAAACTGAGGCACGGCGTCGGCGCCGCGGCGACGCGCGAAGGGTTATTTTTGACGTCTTCGATGGGGAAGGGAAAGGGAAAGGGCAAGGGCGATGGCGGCCGGGCCGCCCGCCGTTCAGAGCGGCAGATGCGTGAGCAACGGTGCGGCGAACACCATCACGATGCCGTTGATCATCATGACGAGGCTGGCCACCACGCCCTCCTCGTTGCCGATCTGGCGTGCCTTGGCGGTGCCGAAGCCGTGAGCCCCCGCGCCGAACGGCGCGCCGCGCGCCATGCGGGTGCGCAGCGGCAGCCACGACAGCAGCGCCTCGCCGAGCAGCATACCGATGAAGCCCGTAATGATCACGAAGAGGCCAACCAGGTCGCGCGAGCCACCGACCTGATCCGAGACCGCCAGCGCAAACGGCGTGGAGATCGAGCGGGCGAGCAGGCTTCGCGCCATCTCCGGCGGCAGTTCGAACAGCCGCGCCAGCACGAACGAGCTGCCCACGGCCACGACCATGGCAACGAGCACGCCCACGATCAGCGCGAAGGCATGACGGCGGATGATGTCGCGATGCTCATAGATCGGCACGGCGAACGCGATGGTCGTGGGCCCGAGCAGCCACACGAGCCAGCGCGAGTCGGAGATGTACGTCTTGTAGGAAATGTCGCCGCCGACCATGACGATGATGAGCAGCACCGGCGCGAGAATCGCCGGGCCGAGCCACACCTTGCCGAAACGCGCGTGGAGGCGCTTCGACACGTAATAGAAGACGACGGTCAGAACGAGCAGCAGCAGCGCCGTATGATTCATGGCAGGACTCGGCGGAAGCGATGGTTGCGCGATGCCTCAGCGCACGTCGTGGACGTGGGCGCGGCGGGCCGGGATGCGCACCAGCGCGCGCTTGAGATGGCGCTCGGCGCGACATGCGAAGTCGACGGCCAGGGCAGTCGAAACCATCACGAGCACCGTGCCCACGCCGATCACGGCAAGCAATTGCAGTCCCTCATGACGCAGCAGGTCGGTGTATTGCATGACGGCGGCGACCATCGGCACGAAGAACAGGATCATCTCGGCCAGAAACCAGTCGGCGCCACGCTTGATCTTCTCGGTCTTGAGCACGCCGCTCATGAGCAGCGCCACCACGGCGAGCAGGCCGAGCACGCCGCCGGGCAGCGGCAAATGAAAATGACGCGATGCAGCATCGGCCACCAGGTAAATGCCCGTGAGGAGCGCGGCCTGCCACACCACGTCCACAATGCGCTTGCTACGGCTGTACAGACGGCTGGCGATCATCTTGGTCATGGTGGACTCCCTAGGGTTTACATCAACATGGATAGCAGTATAGGAAGCGGTGCAACATAAATATAATGAATTAGTCTCATGAAATTGATTCCAATATGGAATAATTTAGGTATTAACCCTTATAGTGCATGCAAGAGGCCGGCAGGACGGGCCGCTTCGGCAAACTGCACCGATGCGGTGCAAGCGAGTGAACCAACATGGAACTGCGTGCGTTGCGAGGATTTGTGGAAGTTGTGCGACAGCAGAGCTTCACGGCGGCCGCCGAGGCCCTGTTCGTGACCCAGCCCACGGTCAGCAAGATGGTCAAGGCGCTGGAAGACGAGCTGGGCACGCCGCTGATGCTGCGCGAAGAGCGTGGCATGGGCCGCCGGCTCCAGTTGACCGATGCGGGGCGCGTCGTGTTCGAGCGGGGCCAGGACGTGCTGGCCGCCTACGCGAGGTTGCAGCAGGAGCTGGCCGACCTCGAAACGGTGGCGCGCGGCGAGTTGTCGATCGGGATTCCGCCGCTGGGCGGCGACCTGTTCATCCCGGTCATCGGTGCGTTTCACCAGCACTACCCGGACATCGAGATGAAGCTCTTCGAGACCGGCTCGCGCGCCATCGAGCAGGCGCTGCTGGCGGGAGACATCGAACTGGGCGCGGTGCTGCTGCCGGTCGATCCGACGATTCTCGACGTGCTGCCCGTGTGCCATTACCAGTTGCGCCTCGTTGCGCCGCGCGAGTCGCGCTGGGACGGGCGAGCCTCCGTCGGGCTAGGTGAACTGCGCGACGAGCCCTTCGTCTTCTATGGGGAGGGTTTCGCCCTTTCAGAACTGGTGATTGCCGCGTGCCGCCGCGCGGGGTTCACGCCAAAGATCGCGGGTCGCTCGAGCCAGTGGGACTTCATCGCCTCGATGGTCGACAACGGCGTGGGGGTGGCGCTGCTGCCCGAACCGTTCTGCGCGCGACTCGATCCCAAACGCTTCGTGATCGTCGACGTGCGCGATCCGGAAATTCCATGGGATCTGGCCATGGCATGGCGGCGCGATTCCTATTTGTCGCACGCCGCGCGGCGCTGGCTCGCACTCGCGCGCGACATCCTCGGCCCGGGTGGCGACGGCGAAGCCAAGGCCGCCATCGCCGGCGCGGCGCGCCGCAATTGATACGGCCGCGCCGTCGCCGCCTGCCGACGCCACCGGGGCGGACGACGTTCCAATGTCGTCGCCCTCGCGAGGTACGGCCCAACCCGGTCGGCGGCGCCCTCGCCATCCGACACGGTGCGGCGATTGCGGTATCCTTGCCGCTGACCAATTCCCCCCCAGCCGCGCGAGCGCGGCGCATCGACACTCATGCGCATCATTACCGCGAATCTGAACGGCGTGCGATCGGCCGCCAAGAAGGGCTTTTTCGAGTGGTTCGGCAACCAGCAGGCCGACATCCTGTGCGTTCAGGAGATCAAGGCACAACTGCCCGACATGACGCCGGATTTCCTCAAGCCGCACGACTATCAGGGCTACTTCCACTTCGCCGAAAAGAAGGGCTACAGCGGCGCTGGCGTGTACGTGCGCCGGGAGCCCGACGACATCCTCATCGGCTGGGGCAACGCCGAGTTCGACGCCGAGGGCCGTTATGTCGAAGTGCGCTACGGTTCGTTGTCGGTCATCTCCGTGTACATTCCGTCGGGTTCGAGCGGCGAGGAACGTCAGGCGGCCAAGTTTCGCTTCATGGCCGACTTCATGCCGCATCTGCTCGAACTGAAGTCCGCTGGCCGGGAAGTCGTGCTGTGCGGCGACGTGAACATCGCGCACAAGGAAATCGACATCAAGAACTGGAAGGGCAACCTGAAGAATTCCGGTTTCCTGCCAGAAGAGCGCGCGTGGCTCACGCAGTTGTTTGACGAACATGGCTATGTCGACGTGTTCCGCACGCTCGACCCGCGCGCGGAACAGTACACGTGGTGGAGCAACCGCGGCCAAGCGTATGCGAAGAACGTGGGGTGGCGCATCGATTACCAGATCGCCACGCCTGGCATCGCGGGCAAGGCGAAGACCACCTCGGTCTTTCGCGACATCAAGTTCAGCGATCATGCGCCCCTGATCGTCGACTACGACCACGCCTTGTAAGACAGTACGGCGCCGGGCGCGAATGCACCCGGGTCTGCTTTACACGCCGAGTCGCTACCCCATCGCGGACTCGCGCAAACCGCCGCGCGCATGCCGCGCGGCCGAACGTGACTTCCCATGACGACCCTTTTGTTCTGCACCAGTTATATCAAGGATGCCGACGCCTGGCGGACGCGATATCGACGCTGGCTCGATTTCTACCGCGACGGCCCGATCGCGGCCGACCGGATGATCATGATCGACGACGGCTCGCCATGGCTGCCCGAGCCGGACGTCTTGCCGACCGTGTCCGCTGAGCGCGATCCCGGCGCACTCGATGCCCTCGGTGCGAAGCACTGCATACTGCGCTTCGAGACCAATCTCGGACGCCAGAGCATGAGCGCCTATCCCGGCTGGTGGCGCAGTTTCCTGCATTCGCTCACGGTGGCGAAGGCCATGGGCGCGGACAAGATCGTGCACATCGAATCCGACGCGTTCACCATGAGCCGGCCACTCGCGGACTTCATCAACGAAACGCGCTCGGGCTGGCATGTCCTGTGGGCGCAGCGGTACGCCATGCCGGAGACCGCCATTCAGGTGATCTGCCGGGACCAGTTCGACGCGATGGAAGCCTTCCGCGATTCGCATCCCGACCTGAACTTCCCCGACATCGCGGAGCGCATCCTGCCATTCACGTCGGTGAACCGCAGCTTTAAGGGCGATCGGTACAGCGAATTCAAACGCAACCGGGGCATCTTCCGGTCGCGCAAGTTCAACTTCCTGCCGATCTTTCAGTGGGATTTCTTCTGGGAACCGATTCCCGCCGACGCGGACTTCGCCACCCAGGTGGTGGAGCGTCAGCAGGTGGCCTTCCGCCGCGACTGACGCGGCACCCGTGGACCTTGTGCGCCACGAGGCGGCGTCACGACAAAGGGGCGGATTGACCGCCCCTTTGCATCGTTCAGCACCGCTTCGCGCTGTCTGGCGCCGCCGGATTCCGCTCGATGCCTTTCAGTGCGGCGCGCTCGGCGCCAGCTCACCGTTGCCGTCGCCGTCGTCCGCGCCCCACGGGGCGACCTTGGGCAGCAACAGCATGCCGGGCAGCGCCAGCACGGTACAGATGAGAAAGAACGTCAGCCATCCCACGCCGTCCACGATGTAGCCGGTACCGGCGTTGGCGAATGTCCGCGGCACCGACGCCAGGCTCGTGAACAGTGCGAACTGCGTCGCGGTGTAGCGCGGATCGGTCGTGCGAGCGATATAGGCCGTGAACGCGGCCGTGCCGAGCCCGGCGGTAAATGCCTCGAACGCGATGACCGCGCCCAGGCCCGAGATGACGGGGCCGGCTTCCGCCAGCCACGCGAAGCCCAGCACCGAGACGAGTTGCAGCACGCCGAACACCCACAACCCGCGGTTGATGCCCAGCTTGATCAGCCAGATCCCGCCGATGATGCCGCCCGCCACGCTAGCCCACAGGCTGGTGGCCTTGGCCACCACGCCGATCTGCGTCTTGGTGAAACCCAGGTCGAGATAGAACGACGTCGCCAGCGACGTCGCCATCGAATCGCCCAGCTTGTACAGGAAAATGAACGCCAGCACGAGTAGCGCCTGCGACCAGCCGCCGCGCGAGACGAACTCATGGAACGGCTCGATCACCGCCTCGCGCAGGGTCTTCGGCGGCGTGCCGCGAATTTCCGGCTCTTTCACCACGAGCGTCATGACGATACCCGGCAGCATGAACGCGGCCGTTGCGAAGAACACCTGCGCCCAGGGCAGATGATCGGCCATGATGAGCGCGAGCGAGCCCGGCACCAGCCCCGCGACCTTGTAGGCATTCACGTGCATCGCCGTGCCGAGGCCCTGCTCGCGATCCGACAGGAGTTCGCGTCGGTAGGCGTCCAGACAAATGTCGAGACTGGCGCTGAAGAACGCGAGCGCCGCCGCGAGCGCCGCGATCGTCATCAGGTCGCGCTGCGGCGAATAGGTGCCCATGAGCGCCACCGCACCGGCCACGAGCAACTGCGTGACGAACATCCAGCCGCGCCGCCGCCCCGGCTTCCAGCCGAAGATATTGGGCGCGAAGCGATCCATGAGCGGCGCCCACAGGAACTTCCAGGTGTAGGGAAACTGGATCAGTGCAAACAGGCCGATCGCCTTGAGATCCACATGTTCGCTGCGCAGCCACGCCTGCACGAGATTGAGCAGGATGAAAAGCGGCAGACCGGAGGTAAAGCCGAGAATCACGCAGATGAGCATCCGCGTGGGGTGGAAGACACGCCCGTCGTCGGGCGGCAGCGAATCGGTCATGGGAAAGGCAATAGGGGCCGGCCGACGACGGTGCGCGGCGCCCGGCCCTGATTGTCCTCACTGTCAGGGGCCAGGCGCTTCGCTGTCCCGCCGGTTGCCGTCGGTTCAGGAACGCTTGACGCGATAGACCGCAAGACTACCACGCCAGTTCGCGCCCACCGATACGAGCCGGCCGTTGTGCAGCACCGCCCGATCGAGGATCTTCACGCCGACATCCGGCGCGAGCGCCTCGAAATCCTTGATCGTCAGTACGCGCACGTTCGGCGTGTTGTGCCACTGGAAGGGCAGGCTCTTCGACACCGGCATGCGCCCCCGCAGGACGGACAATCGATGCGGCCAGTAGCCGAAGTTCGGAAACGAGACGATGGCCTCGCGCCCCACGCGCACCGTCTCGCGCAGGATGTCTGCCGTGCGATGGATGGTCTGCAACGTCTGCGACAGGATCACGGTATCGAAGCTCTGATCTTCGAACAGCCTCAGGCCGTCTTCCATGTTCTGCTGGATGACATTGATGCCGCGCTGCGCGGAGGCAAGCACGCCGGCGTCGTCGATCTCCACGCCGTAGCCGCTCACGTCGAGCTCGTCCATGAGCAGGCGCAGCAGCGAGCCGTCGCTGCAACCGAGATCGAGCACCTGCGACGACGGCTCGATCCATCGGGCAATGACGCGAAAGTCGGGACGGTCCGACAGCGAGGCCGAAATGCGACCGCGCGATGCGGCCAGTTGCGCCGCCTGCGCGCTGGTGACCGGTGCGGTGGACTGACTCATACCCCAATCTCCCGGGCGATACGTTCGTAGTAGGCGCGCACCAGATTGTGATAGCGCGAGTCGGTGAGCAGGAAGGCGTCGTGACCATGTGGCGCGTCGATTTCCGCGTAGCTCACCGTGCGGCGCGTGTCGAGCAGCGCCTTGACGATTTCACGCGAGCGCGCCGGTGCGAAGCGCCAGTCGGTCGTGAACGAAACGATCAGGTACTTGGCGGTGGTGTGCGCCAGCGCCCTGGCCAGATCGCCGCCCACCGTCCTGGCGGGGTCGAAGTAATCGAGCGCGCGCGTGATCAGCAGATAGGTGTTCGCATCGAAATACTCGGCGAACTTGTCGCCCTGGTACCGAAGATACGACTCGACCTCGAACTCCACGTCGAAACTGAAGCGGTAACCGTCGTCCTGTGGGCTCGCGCCTGCGCTCCCGCCCCCCTTACCCGCATCCTTCACCCCGTCGACGAGCGCTTCGGCGCGCCGCAGCGCGCGACCGAACTTCGTCGCCATGTCCTCGTCGGACAGATAGGTGATGTGACCGATCATGCGCGCCACGCGCAGCCCGCGGCGCGGGACCACGCCGTGGGCGTAGTAGTCGCCGCCGTGAAAGTCGGGATCGGAGAGGATGGCCGAGCGGGCCACTTCGTTGAATGCAATATTCTGCGCCGAGAGTTTCGGCGTGGACGCGATGACCAGACAATGTCCCACGCGCTCCGGGTACATGATGCTCCACGCGAGCGCCTGCATGCCGCCCAGGCTGCCGCCCATCACGGCCGCGAACTTGTGAATGCCGAAGACATCGGCCACGCGCGCCTGTGCGTTGACCCAGTCTTCGACGGTCACGACCGGAAAGCGTGCGCCGTACGGCGTACCCGTGGCTTCGTCGAGGCTCATCGGTCCGGTCGAGCCGAAGCACGAGCCGAGGTTGTTCACCCCGATGACGAAGAAGCGATCGGTATCGAGCGGCTTGCCGGGGCCGACCATGTTGTCCCACCAGCCCACATCCTTGGGATTGTCGGCGGCGATACCCGCCACGTGATGCGACGCATTGAGCGCGTGGCACACGAGCACGGCGTTGCTGCGATCGGCATTGAGCTCGCCGTAGGTCTCGACCATGAGGTCGTACCCGGCGAGCGTGCTGCCGTTTTGCAGGGCCAGCGGCTCAGCGAAATGCATCCGCTGCGGCGTGACGATTCCGATTGAAGATTCCATAAATCCCTGTCCGAAACATGCCGGCGCCGGCACCCGGATCAACGAGACGACATTGATCGACGGACGGCGTCCTGAAGTGTTCTGTGCGGGAAAAGGGGTCGACGGAAAAACGGCGGGGTACGCGAACGACCTCTTTAGCCGCATTTTTAGTGAATGTCCCGGCCCGGTGAAACCCTGGCCAGGTCATTCGCGCGCCCGCAAGCGAGTCACCAAATCGGCGCGCCAATCGTCGCGACAAGGCCAGTCGATGATCCGGCAGTCCCGTCGCGGGTTGCAAAAGTATAACGTAATCCGCGCCGGGGGCGCAGACGAGCGGCCTTAGCGCAGCAGCGCCGAGACCTGAGGTTCGGCCCCTTCGGCCGGCGAGCGTTTGAACCCGCTCTTGGCGAAGCGGTGCCAGCGGCCGAGCACGTAGGACACGAGCAGGTTGGCCCGCGAATTGGCGTCGAACGTCTCGGGCAACGTGCCCTGCGCGCTTGCCAGGCGCAAGACCTGGCGCAGCGACGCCTCGATGCGATCGAGCAGCTGGTTCATGCGCTCCTGCAAACGCTCGTGCTCGCCGACCAGCGCTTCGCCGGTCAGCACGCGGGTCATGCCCGGGTTCTTTTCCGCGAAACCGAGCAGCATCAGCACGATGGCGCGGGCTTGCGTCACGCCGTCCTGGTCTTGCGCGGAGATCTGGTTGATCAGGCCGAAGATGGTTTGTTCGATGAACTCGATGAGGCCTTCGAACATCTGGGCCTTACTCGCGAAGTGGCGATAGAGCGCCGCTTCGGAGACATCGAGGCGCGCGGCAAGCGCGGCCGTGGTGATCTTCTCGCCCTTGGGGGTCTCGAGCATGGCGGCGAGGGTCTGCAAGACCTGCACACGGCGCTCACCCGGTTTGGGACGGGTTGCCTTCACCGGCGCGGGCGCGGCCTCCAGCGCATCGGCGACGCCGTACCCGGCGCCGGTCGAAGAATTTTCCTGCTGCATCGTCTGGTCGTTATCGGTAGGGATTTGATTGTCGGGCGGCATGGGCCATGGCCCCGGTCGCAAGGCGAGCCCGTAACTCGCGCAGAGATTGTACTTTGATATCCACGTAGTGTGGGCGCCCACTGCGCGGCATTGCGTCACCCACACTGTTTCTCGCCGGCAGATGCCCTGTGATCCATACCGTCCTGATGCCGAAATGCCGCAAGTGCTTGAGGTGCGAGCGTGTGTCTTCGACCAGCCAGGTGCGATGCGGCGAGAGGCCCTCTCTCGCCAACAGACGGCGCAGCATGATGGCGTCTGGCTTGGCGCGCCAGGCACGCCGGTCGGCCATGTCTTCGATGCTCACACAGCGCTCGAAATGGCGGCGGATGCCCAACGCTTCGACGATCGGCAGCGCGTAGTGCGCCGGTGCGTTCGTGAGCAGTATCTTGCGCCCCGGGAGCCCGGCCATCAGGCGAGCGACGCCGCGCTCCGCGCGCAACACCTCCGCCAGCGGCGGCAGCGCGTGCACGCGCGCCAGGAACTCGTGCGGATCGATCGCGTGATGCCGGATCAGTCCGAGCAGCACCGCACCGTAGCGCGACGTGTAATCCGTGCGCAGCCGGTTGGCCTCGTCGTGCGACAGTCCCAGCTTCTCGACGATATAGGCGGTCATCGCACGATTGATCTGCGGGAAGATCGCGTGCGACGCGCGATGCAGCGTGTTGTCCAGATCGAACAGCCAGACCGGACCGCGCGAGCCATATTCGCTGCGTGCGCGTGACGCGCGCCGGCGTCGGCTCAGAACATGGGAAGAAGGCACGGAGATAGCGCAATCATGCGAGCAGATGGAAGAAGATGACGCCGCCGCATCGACAGCCTCTCGATCCCCGGGCAAGACAATGCGGCTTCGGCAAGGCACGATGCTAGCGCGCGATGCCCGCTTTGACAAATCCGCCCGCGCAGCCTGGCAACGATCGCGCGGCGCGCCGCGCTTACGCCCCGGCGGGCTTCACGCGCGTGCGCACCAGACTCACGACCCCGCCCAGTATCGCGAGTGCGGTGGCGGCGACCATGGCCGCACGCGCGCCGTCGTCACCGTACGCATCGAAGAGCAGCGCCACGACGGCGGCGCCCAGCGTCATGCCGACGGTGCGCGCGATCGTCATCAGCCCACTCGCCGCCCCGCTGCGCTCACGCGGTGCGCCCATCATGATGATGCGGTTGTTGGGTGTCTGAAAGAAGCCGAAGCCCACACCGCACAGCGCCATGCGCAAGGCGATGTCCCAATCGCCGGCGCGCGGCGGCAGCCACACGAGCGAGGCCAGCCCCAGTGCGAAGACGCCGAGGCCGAGCGCGCTCAGGCGAGCGCTGTCGAAGCGGTCCGACAGACGCCCGGCAAGCGGCGCAACGAAAACGATGACCAGTGGCCATGGCGTGATGAGCAGACCGGTCACGGCCTCGCTGCGCGCGAGTGTGTGCTGCAACAGGAACGGCATGCCGACATACGACAGCGTCTGCGACATGTAGCAGGCCACCGACGTGAGCGACGACAGCGCCAGCACCGGCACGCGCATGAGGTCGAGTGGCAGCAGCGGTGTTTCGCGCCTGCGCTGATGACGCACGAGCATCACGGCCACGACGATCCCCAACACGATCTGCAACGTCGCCATACCGCGGCGTCCCGTCTCGCCGAGATGCCCCACACCGATGATGACGAGCGCGAGCGCCGCCGCATTGAGCAGGGCGCCGGGCACGTCGATGCGTCGCGCGGCGCCCGGCGTGCGCGGCAGGCACCGGAACGACGCCGCGAAAGCCACCGCACCGATCGGCAGATTGATGGCGAACAGCCACCGCCAGTCGCCCAACGAGAGAATCGCAGCCGCGACACTGGGCCCCGCGGCGGTGGACAGCGCGACCGTGAGCGCGAGCAGGGAGATGGCGCGTCCGCCCAGATTCGGCGGGAACACCATACGCAACAACGCGGGCACGATCGTCGACATGCACGCCCCGCACAGTCCCTGCGCAACGCGCGCGACGACGAGCCAGGCGAGACTGGGCGCGAGCGCGCAGCCCGCCGAGGCCAGCGTGAAGCCCGCCACGCCGAAGAGAAACACACGCCGGTAGCCGAGCTTCTCGCCGAGCGCGGCCAGCGGCAGCACGGCCATGGCGAAGATCAGCTGATAGGCGTTGACGACCCAGACCGTCGAGGCCGGATCGGATGCCAGATCGTGCGCGATGGTCGGCAGCGCCACGTTGGCGATCGAGGCATCGAGATTGCCCAGAAAGGTGCCCAGCAGGATGGACGGCACGGCGATGCGCCGCGCGTTCGCGCTCAGTCCGTCGGCGAGCGGTGTGCCAGGGGGCGTGGGTCGGGTCATACGGGATACGGGGTGAAACGCACGGGAGAAAAAATGCGGCCCGGGAACACAGTCGCCGTTGCCCAGGCCGGGCAGGAAAATCGCACGCAATGGCGCAGCTCGGGGAATGTTCGGCTGCACACGGTCATGCCGCACGACGTCTGCCGGATCACTCTTTCGTTGTGCGCGACACCGCCACCACGTCGCATGCCGCGCAACTGGGAGTGACGCAGCACCGCGTCACGTGCGACTCGCCCCCCCCGGACGTGCCGCACGCGCTTGACGCACGCGATGCCGCGATTTCCGACGCTACTGGCAACGCCCGATCAGAACGTGTGCTGAATGCCCAGCATCGTACCGAACTGGTTGCCGCCCGTCACGACCGAGCCGCCCGCCGCGATTGCCACCGCGCCGTTCTGGCTGTTCGCCACCCAGCCGGCCATGCCATACAGCGACGTGCGTTTCGACAGCGAGTACGTGGCGCGGCCGATGAGCATCGTGGCGTTGGCCTTGCTCTTGAGCTGATAGCGAATGGCCTGTGCGTCGAACGTCCAGGTGATCGTCGGCATGTAGGTCACGCCGAGGAAGTAGATGTCCGAGCGCAGCGATGCCGCGTCGGCGCTCACGTTGCGGTGAATCCAGCCGCCGCCCACGCGTCCCGTCGACCACTTGTAGTAGGCATTGATGACCGAGTGCGAGTCCGTGTAGTTCGAGCTGGTCAGCGGCGCCGCGGCGCCCGTGTTGCCGCGCATCTGGTCGTACGACGCCGAAATGCCGAAGTTCTGGTAGTCGTAGCCGAGCAGGCCGGTGAACTGCTTGCACGCCTGGTAGTTGCCGGCAACGTTACCCGCGCAATTCGTGGCCGACGGCCCGCCCGCGCTCGACCCGTCGCGCCCGAAGCTGTAGGTCGCACCGACGGTCACGCCATCGAACTTGCCCATGTAGCCCACCGCGCTGTCGCTGCGGGCATTGGCGATGTACGGATCGATACTCGCGAGCGAGAAGATCGACGGCCCGATCACATCGGCATTGCCCGTGACGTAGAACGTCATGTTGTTCTGACGGCCAATGAGGAACGTACCCCATGAACCCGACAGACCGACGTTGGCCTGACGGCCGAACAGGCGTCCACCGTAGTTCAGGTTGCCGGTACCCGGCTGGAAGCCGTTCTCCAACGTGAAGACGGCCTTCAGACCGCCGCCCAGATCTTCCACGCCCTTCAGGCCGAAGCGCGACGGCACCTTGCCGGTGAGGGTCGGCTCGCCGATGAAGCTGCCGCCATTGGCGGCGTTGTTGTAATAGGCAACGCCGGTATCGACGATTCCGTACAGCGTCACGTTGCTTTGCGCCTGCGCCAGGCCTGCACCCAGCATCAGGCCTGCGGCCAATGCATGTTTCACTTTCACTTCTGTCCCCTTGTTTTTGAAATACACAGCTACGAGGGTCGCCCCTCAACTACAACCTCCGAACTGGCGCGAAGCCGGTCCAGCCTTTTGTGGAACGGCACTGCGGCCGTCTCGGGTACTGCCCTTCTCAACTGCCTTCCTGCGCTGCCGGGCAACCGGTGCCGCCTCCTGGATGCACCATTCGGCACCGGTACCCGCCGTTTTTCGGCGCGACGTGAGTTGCTGTTTTTTCCTCACGCCTCGCGTACGAAAGTGAAACGTGCTTCGCGCCGGGCGATGCGCCAGCCTTGCGCGGTGCGCACGAACGTATCGTCGAACTCGCCCATCACCTGGCGGCCATGCACCGCACGGCCGAACGGTCCCGGCGCATCCTGCGCCGAGGCGCTCCACAGCAGCACCATGCTGCTGCCGCGCGCCTGCGTCGGCGAAGTGACGTCGATCAGGACATTGCCTACGAGATGCCGTGTGATCCGGTCGGCCGGACGCGCCGCATACGCCTCGGCGATTGCCGCAGGCCCCACGAGGGTGTCGCCGCCCGGGCGCACGAGCACACCCTGCTCGGCGAACAGGGCCCCGAGCCCCTTCGGGTCGCGATGGTCATTGCACGCGGCGAAACGCATCACGAGGTCGTGACAGGCCTGCTTCGCAAGGCACAGCTCGAGACCATCGAGGCCATCGGGGCCGTCGAGCGCGTTGGCCGATTGAGAGGCGAGGTTCGAAACGCTTTCGGTCATAGGGCGCGCGCCTCCGCCTGCGAGAGCCATGCGCGCATCGCGCCGGCGACATCCTCCGGCCGCTCCATCGGACTCATGTGCCCGCTGTGCTCGACCACGCACAACACCGCGCCGGGAATGGCGCCGGCCATGGTTGCGTGGCGGGCCAGCGGGCTCCATGTGTCCTGACGCCCGCACAACACGAGCGTGGGACACCGCACATCGGCAAGCAGCGATGTCGCGTCCGGGCGCCCGAGCAGCGCGCGAATCTGCGCCGCGAACTGATCCGGATGGCTGCGCTCGATCATGTCGAGAATCGCGGCGAACAACGGTGTGCCGATCTGGTCCGGGTGCACCATACCGGTCGCCCACACCTGCCCCATCGCGCGCATGCCTTGCTCACGCGCGCGCGCGAGCAAGGTGCCGCGGCCGGCCCGCTCCTTCTCGCCGGCCTCGCCCTCGGGCAGGGCCTGATAGCCGGTGTCGAGCAACGCGAGATGCGTTACGCGATGCGGGGCGCGGCGCACGACTTCGAGCGCCACGCGTCCGCCCATGGAGTGTCCCGCCAGCGCGAATTGCGGCTCGGCCGTGCTCGCCAGCACGTGATCGGCCATCGCCGCGATGGTGTCGAGCATGCCCCACGCGGGAACGCGGCAATCGTATTGCGGCAGCAGTGCCGCGGTCGCGGCCCACGCCACCTGGTCGCAGAGCAAGCCGGGAAGCATGAGCAGCGGGGGACGTTCGTTGCTCATGACTTCCCTCCCTGCGCCCAGACGTGAAACGGAATGCTCACCTCGCCGTCGAAGAGCCAGCGCGCCGTGCGCAGCAGTCCGGCGCCGGCACCCTCGGGCGCGCCATCGGCGTCGCGGTCGAGCGCCAGACGGACCGTGAACTCGCCAGTCGGATGTTCGATGGCGAGCAACGGCGCGTCGCCCTCGGGCACCACCGCCATGTCGTGGCAGACGGTGCCCGGCAGCGCGGCGGCCGTCGCCACGCTTACGGCCGCGAGCACGCCGATGGACGTGTGACAGCGATGCGGAATGAAACAGCGTGTCGCGAGCGCGCCACCGGCTTGCGGCGGCGCCACGAGACACATTTTCGGCACCGTGCGCGAGCGCACGTCGCCCAGGTTCATGCGCGGCCCGAGCGCGAGACGAATGGCCTCGATACGCTCGCGCAGCGTCTGGAAATCGGCCCCCGACTCCAGCGCCTCACACGGCTCGGCACCGGTCGCGCCCAGGTCCGCCGCGCGCATGAGCACCAGCGGCATGCCGTTGTCGATGCAGGTCACCGCGACGCCCTCGACCGTGTCCTGACGCGCGCCGGTCGGAAACAGTGCACCGCACGACGAGCCCGCGGTGTCACGGAACATCAGCGGAATCGGCGCGGACGTGCCCGGCACGCCATCGATGGCCACGTCGCCCTCGTACTTCACCACGCCGTCCGGGGTCTGGACCGTGGCGACCGCCACCTGCCCGGTATTGACCATGTGAATGCCGACCTCCGTCACGTCTCCACCGACGGCCACGAGCCCGCGCTCGATCGCGAACGGCCCCACGCCGGCGAGGATGTTGCCGCAGTTTTGTCCGTAGTCGACCCGCGCTTCGTCGACCACGACCTGCGCGAACAGATAATCGACGTCGGCATCGGACCGCGTCGCATGCGAGACGATGGCCACCTTGCTCGTGAGCGAGTGCGCGCCGCCCATACCGTCGATCTGGCGTGCGTCGGGCGAGCCCATCGCCGCGAGCAGCACAGCGTCGCGCGCGGCGGGATCCGCGGGCAGATCCTCGGCGAGGAAGTACAGCCCCTTCGAGGTACCGCCGCGCATGACGGCTGCACGAATGCGCGTCTGGGAATGCTTCATGTCGGCCAAGTCGCGCCCCTCACTCGCCTTGCAGCTCGTCGAGTGAGTCGACATAGCGCAGGCCCTTTGCCGCGAGACGCTCACGCATCTTGTAATAGTCGAGTCCGAGCGTGCCGCCGGCGAGCACGCCGCGCTTGTAGGCTTCGTCAGCGCCGCGCGCCTCGGCCGCCCTGGCCACCGCCCGCGCGGTGGCGAACGGCACCACCACCACGCCGTCGTCGTCGGCCACGATCACGTCGCCGGGGTTCACGATCTGGTTCGCGCACACGACCGGCACATTCACCGAGCCGAGCGTCTCCTTGACCGTGCCCTGCGAGGAGACGGCTTTCGACCACACGGGAAACTGCATCTCGGTCAGCGTGCCGATATCGCGACAGCCGGCATCGATGATCAGCCCGGCCACGCCGCGCGCCTTCATCGACGTGGCGAGCAGATCGCCGAAGTAGCCGTCGTCGCACGGCGACGTCACGCCCACCACCACGATGTCTCCCGGTCGGGCCTGTTCCACCGCCACGTGGAGCATCCAGTTGTCGGACGGCGGCGCGAGCACGGTCACGGCACTGCCGGCGACCGACGCGCCGCGATAGATCGGACGCAGGTAGGTGGCCATGAGACCAAGACGGCTTTGCGCCTCGTGCACCGTGGCGCTGCCCGCATTGCGAAGCGTGTCGAGCGTTGCGGCATCGACACGGGGAATCTGACGAACGACGACGCCGCGAATCATGACGGTTGCCCCGTGAATGGTGAGAATGGCTTCATGTATCAGGAGAGTTGCTCGGTCACGACCGGCGTAAGACGCATGAGTCCTTCCGCGTACTTGATGTCGCGCGCGGCCGTGATGCCGATGTTGCGTTTGGCCTGCACGCCGCGCTGCAATGCCACGCGCGTGTAGTAGTCCCAAAGATGCTCCTGGCCGGCCATGCATTCGATGGCCGCGCGCTTCTTGTCCCACACCGGCGTGATGTCCACGAACGTGTTCGGAATCCACTCGCACTGTTCGGTCTGGTGCGGCTCGAATGCGAGCACGGCCGGCGCACCGATGATCTTCTGCCCCGGGTTGTGCCCTTCGGCCTGCGCGATCACGCGCGCCTCCTGCGTGACGTGCATCGCCAGCGGGTGATCGAAGTTGTACGGGTCCTTCTCGGAGTGGCTCAGCACAAAGGACGGCTGCACTTCGCGATAGATGTCGACGAGCCGGAACAACGTTTCGTCGGACACGCGCATCGGATAGTCGCCGATATCGAGGAACTCGATCTCCGCGCCGAGAATGTCGGCCGCGCGCTGCGCTTCTTCGCGACGCGCCGCCTTGACCTTCGCCTCGGTCATCTCGGCGCCTTTGCGCCAGAGCTTGGCCGATTCGCCGCGCTCGCCAAACGACAGGCAGACGATCTTCATGCGATAGCCCTGCGCGACGTGCGCGGCGATCGTGCCGGCCGCGCGCCAGACGAAGTCCGCCGAGTGGGCGCTGACCACCAGGCCTGCCAGCCCCTGGGCTTGAGTGTTCTGTGATGTGCTCATGTGTTTGACGCCTTTGTCTCTTTGCTTGCTGCGTGTATCGCGGTATCGCGGTATCGCCGCATTACCGAATTACCGAATTGCCGCCGCGCCGATACATGCCGCGCGGCGCATCGTGCGATCAGACGCTCTCCAGTCCCACCAGCGCGCCGAGCAGTTCCGGCGCGGCCGCGAGTTCGCTGCTGCGCCCGGACCAGACTTCGCGGCCGCGGTCCAGCACCAACGCCCGATCGGTGAGTTCCAGCCCGAGCTCCGCGTGCTGCTCCACGAGCACCACGCCCATGCCGCCGTCGGCGCGCAGCTTCCAGAACGCATCGACCAACTGGTCGACGATCACCGGCGCGAGGCCTTCGAACGGTTCGTCGAACAGGATCACGCGCGGGTTGCCGATCAACGCCCGGCCGATCGCGAGCATCTGTTGCTCACCGCCCGAGAGCTGATTGCCCAGATTGCGGCGACGCTCGTGCAAACGCGGGAACAGGTCGTACACACGCTCGAGCGACCAGTCGGACGTCGCGCGCGTGTCGCCGCCCATGGCCGACACTTGCAGGTTCTCCTCGACAGAGAGCGACTTGAAGATCTCGCGCTCCTGAGGCACCAGCGCGAGCCCGGCCCGGGCGCGCCTGTAGGCGGGCCACGAGGAAATGTCGTCGCCGCGATAGCGCACCACGCCGCCGTGGCGCGTCGTCAGTCCGAGCAGGCTGAGGAGCAGCGTGCTCTTGCCCACGCCGTTGCGCCCGAGAATAGCCACGGCCTCACCCGCCGCCACGCGCAGGCTCAGGTCTTCGAGCACGATGGTTTCGCCGTAACCGGCGCTCAGCCCGCCGGCTTCGAGCAGCATGTCAGTCATGATGGCGACGCCCCAGATAGATGTCGCGCACGCGCGGATCGCTGCGCACTTCGTCTTTTTCGCCTTCCATGAGCACCGCGCCTTCGACGAGCACGGTGATGCGTCGCGCGAAGCGGAAGACCAGATCCATGTCGTGCTCGATGACCATCACCGCCACGTCCGACGGCAGGCGTTCGAGCAGCTCGAACAATTTGCGACCCTGTCCCGACGGCACGCCGGCCACCGGTTCGTCGAGCAGCAACACCTTCGGGTCCAGGGCGAGACCCAGAGCGATCTCGACCTGGCGACGCTGCCCGTAAGCCAGTTCGCTGATGCGCTTGCCGGCCAGATCGAGCATGCCGAGATCGCGCAGGCGTTCGGCCGCTTCGTCGACGACCGCCGAACGGCTCGCGAGCGGCCTGCCGATGCGCCCGTCAAGCCCGCGACGCGAGGACAGCGCAAGCGCCACGTTCTCGGCCACGGTGAGCGAGTCGAACAGCGTGTTGAGCTGGAACGTGCGGGCCAGGCCGAGCTTCACGCGCTTGTGCGAAGGCATCGACGTCACGTCCGTGCCGCCCACGCGCACCACGCCGGCATTCGGTCTGAGCACCCCCGTGAGCAGGTTCATCAAGGTGCTTTTGCCCGCCCCGTTCGGGCCGATGAGCGCGTGTCGCGCGCCGACCGGGAGCGACAGGTTGACGTTGCGGGTCACGTCCAGCTGACCGAAGCGCTTGGACAATCCCTGAATTTCGAGTGCGGCGCTCATGGCGTCACCTCCCCTTCCTTCGACGTCGCGGACGCGCCCTGGATGCCGCTTGCGTGAGACGCGTCGGGCGTGACCGTCGTGCGGCGGCGCAAGCGCGCCGTCAGGCGGTCCACCAGACCGATGAGGCCGTCGGGAGCGAAGCGCACGACGACGATCAGCAGCACGCCAAGCGCGGCCAGCCAGTTCGTGGGATCGATGGCCGCGATGCGGTCGGACAGCACCATGAACACGACTGCGCCGAGCACGGCGCCGTAGAGGCGCCCGGTGCCGCCGAGTGCGAGCATCACGAGCACGTTGGCCGAGAGCGTGAACGACAGCGTGTCGAGCGCCACGATATTGTTGACCTGCGCGGAGAGCGCGCCAGCCACGCCGGCCAACGCGGCGGCCAGCGTGTACAGCATCAGGCGGCGCAGTCCCACGCGCACGCCGAGCAGCGACATGCGCATCGCGTTCTCGCGAATGCCCTGCACCGTCAGGCCGAACGGGGAATTCACCAGAAACTGCGTGAACAGGTAGACCACCAGCAACACCGCCAGCGTGTACAGATACGCGGTGTGACCGTAGATGTCGAACTCGAAGCGACCGAGCAGGGGCGCGATGGTGTAACCGGTCAGGCCGTCGTCGCCCATCGTGATCGACTTCGCGACGTTGCCCGCTTCATACAGGAGCGTGGCGCAGACGAGCGTGAGCATGATCTGCGTGAGACCGCTCACGCGCAGCACGACAACGCCCGTGACGAGCCCCACCAGCGCGGCGACCACGGCGCCGGCGATCAGCCCGAGCAACGGGTCGGGCGACACGTGCAGCGCGAACAGACCGGCCGCGTAGGCGCCGCTGCCGAAGAACGCCGCATGTCCCAGCGTCTCGATGCCGCCGTAGCCCTGCACGAGATCGAGCGAGAGCGCGAAGATGATCATGATCAGCACGCTCGTGGCGAGCGCGAGATACAGATCGGCGAAGAAATAAGTGGCAATCGCGGCGAGCAGCAGCACGGCGTCGAGCGGGCCGAGCCGCTTTCGGCGCAGTGCCGGCGAGACCTGCGCGGCGCCGGCCGGCATTTGGGAAGGCATCATCCGGGACATCGTTACCTCCGCTCAGGCGCGGCCGACCAACCCTTGCGGGCGGATCAGCAGGATGGCCAGCACGGCCAGGTAGATCATGAAGGCGCCGAGCGCCGGCACGTAGTAACGGCCGAGCGTGTCGATCAGGCCAAGCAGCAGACCGGCGTAGAGCGAACCGCGCAGGCTGCCCAATCCGCCCGCGGCCACCACGATCAGCACCAGCACCAGGTACTTCAGGCCGTAGTACGGTTCGAGCGGCAGGATCTGGCTGGAGAGAGCGCCGCCAAGGCCCGACAGGCCACACCCGATGGCGAACGTGATCGAGAACACGACCGGCACGTCGATGCCGACGCAACGCGCCATGCGCGGATTGTCGACGGCGGCGCGCAACTTCGCGCCGAACGACGTGCGCTCGAGTCCCCACCAGATGCCCAGTGCGACCACGGCACTGCACACCAGCGCGAAGATGCGGTACACCGAGACCGAGAACGCGCCGAAGTCCCACGTGCCGCGCAGGCCCTGCGGCACCGGAATCGATTGCAGCTCGGTGCCCGCGAGGTGTTTGGCGATCGCGCAGATGATGAACGCGAGCCCGATCGTCATGAGCAACTGCCCCAGGCCATTGGCCGTGTAGACCCAGCGATACAGCGTGCGCTCGAGCACCGCGCCGAGCACCATCGTGCCGGCCACGCCCACGAGCAGGGCGACGAAGAAGTCGAGCCCGGCGCGCTGCATGGCCCATAGGGTGAAATAACCGCCGATCATCGCGAAAGCGGAATGTGCGAGGTTGACCACGCGCATCACGCCGAGCGTGACCGTGAGGCCCACGGAGATGAGGAACAGCAGCATCCCGTAGGCCACACCGTCGATCGACAACGACAGGAAAGTGGCAAGCGATTGCGTCATGAGGAATTACCGGAACCGAACGAACTGAACGACGTCGCCTGACTTACTTGGCAGCTACCTGGGGGTGGCTCACATGCCACGGCTCGACCACCGCCTTGAACGTTTCGATCGGCTTGTTGCCGAGCTTGCCGTCGATGGTCTCCACGCGGCGGATGTACACGTTCTGCACGATTTCACGCGTCTTCGGATCGATCGACACCGGGCCGCGCGGGCTGGTCCAGGCGAAGCCCTTCACTGCGGCGATCGCCTTGTCGGCGTCCTTCTTGCCCTTGGTCGCCTTGATCATCTGCGCGATGAGCGTCATCGAGTCATAAGCCGACACGGATGCGATCGAGGGCAGCGCGCCCGGGCCGTATTTGGCCTTGTAGGCCTTCACGAACGCCGTGTTCTCCGGCGTCGTCAGGAACGGCGAGTAGTGCAGCGCGGTGATGGTCCCGAGCGCGCTGTCGCCGATGGCGGGCAGATCGGACTCCATCGTCTCGGTCGTGGCGAACAACTGGATGCCGGCCTTGTCGAGCTCGCGCTCCTTGAAGGCCTTCACGAAACCGGCCGACATCGGGCCCACCGGCATGAACAGGAAAACGGCGTCCGGCTTGGCGTCCTTCACGCGCTGCAGGTAGCTCGAGAAATCGGTCGTCCCCAGCGGCACCTTCACTTCGGTGGCGATCTTGCCGCCGGCCTTCTTGAACGTCTCGCTGTAGGCGTCGATGGCGTCGTAACCCGTGGCGAAGTCGGCCACCACGATGGCGGCATTCTTCACGCCCTTGCTCGCGGCGTACTCGACGAGCGGCACGCTCACCGTCCACTGCGTGAAGCCAGTGCGCACGAAATACGGCGACTTCAGCGTCACGCTCGACGTACCGGAGTTGCCGATGACCAGCGGCGTCTTGGTCTGGTTGACCACGTCGGCCATGGCCAGCACGTTCGGCGTGAACGAGCCGCCGAACAGGTATTGCACCTGGTCGCGCACCACGAGTTCCTGCGCGAGCTGACGCGTACGCTGCGGATTCACGCCGCCTTCGTCACGCTCGAGGATCACGATCGTGTCGTTGCCGACCTTGCTCTTGTTCTGTTCGAGCCACAGATTCACGCCACGGCGATATTCCGTGCCCCACCACGACGCCGAGCCCGAGAACAGGCCCAGCATGCCGACTTTGATGTCTTCCGCGTGGGCCGAAACAGCGGTGAATTGGCAAACACTCGCCATTGCCACAGCGAGCCAAAGATGGCGCTTCATCATGGTGTCGTCTCCTCGTCGGCGTCGGGCGCCGCTCCGTTTTTTGATGTGGCGCGCCGGGGGTTGGCGCGCCTTTTCAAGGTATCCGGAACAGCTTAGGCAACCGAAATGGCGACGTCGAATGAAACTCCCGCGTCGAGCGTTGCGTTTTTCGTATATCCCCGAGCTTTCCCCTACGTAATGTGACCTTTTGTTCGGATCGAATTTCGCGCAGCGGGACGCGACACGTTCCGACGGTGGAACGCCCGCCGTGCAAGGCGCGGCGAGGCGTCGTCGATCCGGGGGACGAGTGGAAAAAGTCGCACGCGTGCCCATACGGGGACACATGCAACTCATGGTGAATCCGGCGATTTTCGCCGCGCTGGCGCACGCCGCGACAAGCGGCGCGCGCACGCATGGCCGCCGTGACGTGGCGACGCCTTCGAATCAGGTGGGATGCTGCATCGTCGGCGCAAGCGCGCGCAGTTCGTCGAGCAGTTGTTCGGCAGCCGGCGAGAGCAACCCGTCGCGCCGTGTCGCCACACCGATGGCGCGGCTGGCGTGTTGCAACGCCACCGGCACCACCGAGAGTTCCCCCGTGCGCAGCTCGGACGTGATCTGCACGGGAGAGAGCAGCGCCAGTCGATCGCTCGCCGCGAGCAGTCCGCGAACCACCGGCGAACTGCT
Organism: Pandoraea sp. E26; assembly: GCF_000681415.1. Taxonomy (NCBI): domain Bacteria; kingdom Pseudomonadati; phylum Pseudomonadota; class Betaproteobacteria; order Burkholderiales; family Burkholderiaceae; genus Pandoraea; species Pandoraea sp. E26. The sequence goes on along the minus strand of NZ_AYXJ01000032.1, from coordinate 85,652 downwards.
CGCATGGACCTGCGTCTTCGGCAACGGCAGGTCCGCCGCGTGGAACACACGCTCGAACACGCCGCGCGCCGGCGTACACGGCAGCGGACTCACCCAGCCGTACTCGGCCAGTTCGGCCAGCGTCGGCGCAGCGCCGGTGGCAAGACACGGGTGGCCGGCGCGGGCGACGACCGACAGATGGTCCTCGAACAGCGCTTCCTGACGAATGTCCGGCGGCACGTCGCTGGCGCGCAATGCGCCGACGATCATGTCGACGTCCGCCTGGCGCAGTTGGCGAACCAGCGCTTCATACGTGCCATCGACGACCGTCACGCTCAGATACGGCGACTTGTGAAGGAGGCTGTCGATTGCCTTGGGCAGCAGAAAGCCGCTCGAGAGCGGCAGCGCGGCCACGATCACGGTCCCCTGCTGACGACCGCCAAAGGGCGCCAGTTCGTCTTCCGCAATCGCGAGTTCGGCCAGCGCGCGCTTGACCGGTCCGAGCAGGGCCTGCGCCTCGTCGGTCAGACGCGTGCCGCGCGGCGTGCGGCGGAACAACTTGATGCCGATGAGATCTTCGAGCTGATCGAGATTGCGCTGGATGGTCGGCTGCGAACATTGCAGCCGGCTGGCCGCGAGCGGCCCGCTGCCGAGTTCGGCGACCGCGATGAAGCTGGTGAGCTGCTGCGGCGCGACGACCGCCGCGAAGCGGCTCGCCGCGCGGGCCCCGCCGTCGGCCTGCGAGGCCGTGGCCGCGAAGGCTTCGCGGTAGCCGTTGGCCAACTCGGCGAGCGCGCGCGTGGCGCGAACCCCGAGGCGCTGCCCGGCCGCATTCGGAATCAGGCCACGGCCGCTGCGATGAAACAGCGGGAAGCCCAGTTCCGCCTCGATGTCGGAGATCGAGCGCGCGACGGCCGACTGCGAGAGATGCAGCACGCGCGCGGCGCGCGCGACCGAATCGCACTCGAGCACGGCCACCATGGCGCGCAGGCCGCGCAGCTTGCGACACAGCAGTGTCGCCTCGCTGCTCTGCGGCGCACGGCTCCAGGTGCCACGCTCGTGACAGGCCAGCGGCGACCCGGCCGGCACATTGGACAGACTGATGACGGTGTCGACGGACATGCGCAGTGCCTTGTGACGCGAGGAAATGTCGGCTCAGCGCATGGTCGGCACGCGACGCGTGGCCATGAACTCGTCGAGCGTCTCACCCCGCATGAGGGCATACACTTCGAGGTTGGTCCTGCGCACCACGCGCGCGAATTTCTCCAGCACGAAGAAGTTCACGCCATGCCGCACGAGCCCCAGCCAGTCCTGTGCCTGCACCATCGTCTGTTCCTCGGGTGTGAGCCCGGCGGCCGTCATCGCGGCGACCGGGTCGCTCAGGTACGTGTCGCGATGCTCGGCGCGGATCATGTGCCAGAAGAACCGATTGAGCTTGAGCGTGCGGTTGCTCACGCGCAGGTCGAACGCATACGTGCCGGTGATCGCCTCGATCCCTTCGAGTTGGGGATTCATGCGGCCTCCTCTTCGTAAAGCGCCACGGTCATGGCGGTGGTCGTCGCCAGGTAGTAGTTCAGATGAAGGCGCTTGATGCGCGGCCCCATCGCGCCACGCATCGACAGCCACATGATCTGCTCCACGCTTTCCGCGCCGCCACGCTCCACGTAGTCGACGTGCTTGAGTTCGGTCAGCCTCTCCGGCTGGTGCTCCAGCAGCTCCAGGAATTCGCGATCCCACGCCTCGTCGTTGTAGCCCGTGCGCTCGCCGTGAATCTGGTGAGACAACCCGCCGGTGCCGACGACCACCACACGCAGGTCTTCCGGATACGACTCGATCGCGCGGCGCACCGCCTGACCGAGCCGATAGCAGCGGCGGCCCGTGGGCAGCGGATACTGCAACACGTTGATGGCAATCGGCACGACCGTGCCCGGCCAGTCCGGCTTGTGCGGCCAGAGCAGCGGCAGCGGCGACGCACAGCCATGATCGATCGGCTTGTCCTGGAACACCGTGATGTCGAATTCGTCGTTCACGAGCGACTCGGCAATATGCGCCTGCAAGGCCACATCGCCGCGAATCGGCGGCAGCGGACGCAAACCGGCCCCCTCGTCGGCGATCGGGAACGACTCGCCCACGCCAAGCGCGAACGTCGGGTACATGTCGAAGAAGAAGGTGGTGGCGTGATCGTTGTAGAAGAACACCAGCACGTCGGCCTGCTTCTCGGCCAGCCACTTCGCCACCGGCTCGTAACCCCGGAACAGCGGCGCCCACGCGGGGTCCTGCTGCTTGCCCTTGTCGTACGCCACACCGATGGTCGGCACGTGCGACGTCCCGATCCCGCCAATGATCTTTGCCACGCTTTCGTCTCCGTCTTGTGTCTTGTATTGCGCGGGCGGCGAATGACGGCCCCCGCATTTATGCAGCGCCGAGTCTATACGGGATCCCATATCTGCATAAACAAGGGTATGTACTGATGCGATTCGTCATTATGGGATCCCATAATGAAAAAAAGCCGGATCGGACGGTATCCCGTGTGTCCGGCAGGCATTCCAGAAAACGAAAGGAGACGCATGCTGCATCCCACGCCGACCACGGTTCAATTGCGCGAGATGATCCTCAAGGGCGAACTGGCCCCGGGCGAGCGTCTGGCCGAGGCCAAGCTCGCGGAGCAGCTCGGCGTGTCGCGCATGCCGATTCGCCAGGCGTTGCCGGTGCTCGCGGAAGAAGGTCTGGTGGTGCGCGCCGGACAGCGCGGATACGCGGTGCGCGCGCATACGCGCGACGAGAGCGTCGAGGCGCTGCATCTGCGTGGCGCGCTCGAAGGCTACGCCGCCCGCTTGCTCGCCGAAAAGGGCGCGAGCGCGGAACTGCTCGCGCAATTGCGCGAGCTGCTTGCCGAGGGCGACGCCCTGCTTGCCGAGCACACCATGACCCCGGAAGTGCAGATCGGTTACGCATCGCTCAATGCGCGCTTTCACGATCTGCTCGTCACGGGCGCACGCAATCCGCTGCTCGAGGGCTTCATCGCGCGCTGCAACCTGGTGCCGTTCGTCGCGCCGCGTACGGTCGCGTTCGGTCACGAGGACCGACGCCAGTACGCCGACATCATCGCGTACGCGCACCGTCAGCATCACGCGATCGTCGAAGCCATTGCCGCGCGCCAGCCCGATCGCGCCGAATTCATGTGTCGCGAGCACATCGTCACACAGGAGCACAGCATGGGGGCGCACGTGCTCTGACTCGCGCCCGGCCCCGATATCCCCCACTTCACCCCCAATCGAAACGAGAGCGCGCCGGACGAAGGCACGCCTAGGAGACAAACGAACATGTTCCTCAAAAACACCTGGTACGTCGCCTGCACGCCGGACGAATTCGCCGAAAAGCCGCTGGGCCGCAAGATCTGCAACGAAGCGATGGTGTTCTTTCGCGACGGCAACGGCAAGGTCGCGGCGCTCGAGGACTTTTGTCCGCATCGCGGCGCCGCGCTGTCGCTGGGCTTCGTGAAGGACGGTCATCTGGTGTGCGGCTATCACGGCCTGACGGTCGACGGCGGCGGCAAGTGCACGAAGATGGTCGGTCAGCGCGTGGGGGGCTTCCCGAAGACGCGCTCGTACCCTTGCGTCGAGCGCTATGGCTTCGTGTGGGTCTGGCCGGGCGACGAAGCGCTCGCCAATGCCGACGAGATCCCGCACCTGGAATGGGCCGTGAGCGACCAGTGGGCGTATGGCGGCGGTCTGTATCACATCAAGTGCGACTACCGCCTGATGATCGACAACCTGATGGACCTTACCCACGAGACCTACGTGCACGCCACGAGCATCGGTCAGGAAGAGATCGAGGAAGCGCCCCCCAAGACCACCGTCGAAGGCGACATGGTCATCACGGCGCGCCATATGGAGAACATCAAGGCGCCGCCGTTCTGGGCAAGTGCATTGCGCGCGAACGGCCTCGACGATCAAATGCCATGCGACCGCTGGCAGATCTGCCGCTTCACGCCGCCGAGCCACGTGATGATCGAAGTCGGGGTCGCGCACGCGGGGCATGGCGGCTACCACGCCCCGGCCGACAAGAAGGCAGGCAGCATCGTGGTCGATTTCATCACGCCCGAGACCGACGAATCGATCTGGTACTTCTGGGGCATGGCGCGCAACTTCAAGCCGCAGGACGCCGAACTGACCGCGCAGATCAAGCGCGGCCAGGGCGGCATCTTCGCCGAAGACCAGGAAGTGCTCGAAGCCCAGCAACGCAATCTCTCGGCGTATCCGGAGAAGAAGATTCTCAAGCTCAACATCGACGCCGGCGGCGTGCAGTCGCGCAAGGTGCTCGACCGCCTGATCGAGGCCGAACGCGCCGGGCGTGGCGTGGAGAACGCGGCATGAAAGTCCGGCTGGCGAACAAACGCGATGTCGCCACCGACATCTGCGAATTCGAACTGGTGAGTGTCGACGGCAGCGCGCTGCCGGCCTTTACCGCCGGCGCGCACATCGACGTGCACGTGGCCAATGGTCTGGTGCGTCAGTACTCGCTGTGCAACCCGCCCGGCGAGACGCATCGCTATTGCGTGGGAGTGTTGCGCGATCCGGCGTCGCGCGGCGGCTCCGTCGGCATGCATGCGCTCGCGCCCGGCGCCGAGCTGGAAATCAGCGCACCGCGCAATCACTTCCCGCTCGCCGACGACGCTCAGCACAGCATTCTGCTCGCCGGGGGCATCGGTGTGACGCCGATCCTGTGCATGGCCGAATCGCTCGCGGCGCGCAACGCTTCGTTCGAAGTGCACTACTGCACGCGCGAACCGGCGCGCACGGCGTTTCGCGATCGCTTCTCCCGCGAAGGGCTCGCGTCGAGAACGCATTTCTACTTCGACAGCGAAGGCGCGCGCGCCGATCTGGATGCGATCCTCGCTCAGCCGTCGGGTGGCAAGCATCTCTACGTGTGCGGGCCGGCCGGGTTCATCGAAGCCGTGCTCGCGCGCGCCGAAGCCAAACAGTGGCCCGAGGGCAATGTGCATCGCGAATACTTCGCCGCGCCGGTGCAGGCCGATGCCAATGGCGAGGGCGACCGGCCCTTCCAGGTAAAGCTGCATTCGAGCGGTCGGGTGATCGACGTGAAGGCGGGCGAAACCATCGTCGCCGCCCTCGCGGCACAAGGCGTGGAAGTGCAGATGTCGTGCGAGCAAGGCGTGTGCGGCACCTGCCTGACCCGCGTGATCGATGGCATTCCCGATCATCGCGACGTCTACCTGACCGACGAAGAGCGCGCCGCCAACGATCAGATGCTGCCGTGCTGCTCGCGCAGCAAGTCGGCCATGCTGGTGCTCGATCTGTGACGCCACCGCAGGGCGTGCCGGAGTGACCGGCACACCGAACCCTCGGAGCTCGCCATGAAAAAGCCCCGCTCGCATCGCGAAGCGGGGCTTTTTTTGCGGGCATCGACCGCGGTGCAACGGGGTCGATGCCCGCTCGGATCGCATCTGCCGCGTCGGTTACAGCGCTCTGTGCCGCGTCTCGCGTACCAGCAGCGTCGAGATCAGCGCCATCGCGGCGAGCACCAGGAAGTAGGCGATGACGGGCCAGATGTGACCGTGACTCCATGCGAGCAGGCTCGCCGCGATCATCGGCGCGAGACCGCCGCCGAGCACGGTGCCGATCTGCTTGCCCAGCGACACGCCCGAGAAGCGCACACGCGTGTCGAAGAGTTCGGAGAAGAAACTGCCCTCGGGGCCGAACATCATCGGGTGAATCACCCCCGCACCGATCACGATGGCGAGCATGACCAGTGCAGCCTCCTTGCTGCCCATCATCAGGAAGAACGGGTAAATGAAGATCGCCGTGGCCGCCAGCCCCATCAGGAACATCGGACGACGCCCGAGCTTGTCGGAGAGCATGCCGAACGCCGGAATGGTGAGCATGGCGAGGATGTTCGCGTAAAGCACGCCGTCGGCCATGACGCTGCGCGGCAGGCCGAGCGTCTTGGTGCCGTACGAGAGCGAGAAGATCGCCACCAGATAAAAGAAGCTCGTCTCGGCCAGACAGATGAAAAACGTGACGAGCGTCGGGCGCCAGTATTGCGTGATGACTTCCGCCACCGGCACCTTCGCGATGTCGCGATGCTGCTCGGCCGCCTTGAAGCTCGGCGATTCCTCCACCTTGAGACGCACATATGTGCCGAGTGCCACGAGCAACAGGCTCACGAGGAACGGCAGGCGCCAGCCCCACGCGAGCAGGTCGTCTTCCGGCAGGCGTGTGATCAGCACGATGGCAAGCGACGCGCCGACGATCGACGTCGGCCCCGCCGCCTGAATCAGACCACCGAAGAGGCCGCGCAGATGCGCGGGAGCGCCCTCGACGGTCATCAGCAGGCCGCCGACCGACTCACCACCCAGCGCGAAGCCCTGAATGAAACGCAACGTGACAAGCATGACCGGCGCCCACATGCCGACCTTGTCGTAGGTCGGCAGCAGGCCGATCAGGGTCGTGGCCACGCCCATCAGGATGAGCGTGAACAGCAGGATCGACTTGCGCCCGATGCGGTCGCCATAGTGACCGAAGACGATGCCGCCAATGGGCCGTGCGATGAAGCCGACGGCGAAGGTGGCGAACACCGCGATCATGCCCGCCATCGGATCGAGCTGCGGAAAGAACAGCCGGTCGAACACGATGGGCGCAAGAAATCCGTAGACGAAGAAGTCGTACCACTCGATGGCGGTGCCAAAACAACTGGCCGCCACCACGCGGCCGTAGCCAGGCGCCGCCGCACGGGCCGCGGCCGGCACGTCGTTGCGATGCCCGTCGCCGGTATTGCCGGCATGACCCGATGCTGCACCCGCCCCCACAGGAGCGGTTTCGAACTGTTGTGACACGATTGTCTCCTCCGGCCGTCTGTTCCGGTGTCCCGGCTGCGGCGGTATGGTGGTATTGCGTTACGTCATGGCGTCCGAGCCGCGCTAAGCTGGCTCAGAACGGGTAATGACGCGGGGTGGTCTGCACCGTCATCCAGCGCAGGTCGGTGAACTCGTGAACGCCGGCCTTGCCGCCGAAGCGCCCCCAGCCGCTCGACTTCACGCCACCGAACGGCATCTGCGCTTCGTCATGCACCGTCGGGCCATTGATGTGGCAGATGCCCGATTCGATGCGTTTGGCCACGCCCATCGCGCGCGCGATGTCGCGACTGAACACGGCCGACGACAGACCGTAAGCGTTGTCGTTGGCACAGGCGACCGCCGCGTCGTCGTCTTTCACGCGCACGATGCCCTTGACCGGACCGAACGACTCTTCGCGGTAAATCAGCATGTCCGGCGTGACGTGGTCGAGCAGCGTCGCGGGCATGAGCGTGGACTCGGCACGGCCGCCGCACAGCAGCGTCGCGCCCTTGGCCAGCGCATCGTCGATCAGCGCGTTGCAGCGTTGCACGGTCGCCATGTCGATCACGGCGCCGAGCACGACCGGCCCCTGGCGCGGGTCTCCCAGCGGCAGCGCGCTGGCCCTCGCGGCAAGCTTCGCGACAAAGGCGTCGGCAACGGATTCCGCCACCACGATGCGCTCCGTGGACATGCAGATCTGGCCGGAGTTGGCAAAGGCGCCGAATGTCACGCCGTCGACCGCATCGTCGAGATCGGCGTCGTCGAGCACGAGGCACGGCGCCTTGCCGCCAAGCTCCAGCACCGCGGGCTTGAGATGCTCGGCGCACAGCCCGGCGATGATGCGTCCCACGCGTGTGGAACCCGTGAAGTTCACGCGGCGTACGGCGGGCTCCGCGATCAGCGCTTCGACGATGGCGCCGGCGTCCTTCGGCGCATTGGTGATGAAATTCACGACGCCGTCCGGCAGCCCCGCTTCGTGGAGCGCATCGGCGATGAGTCCATGCGTGGCCGGGCACAGCTCCGAGCCCTTGAATACGACCGTATTGCCGCACGCAAGCGGCAGGGCGAGAGCGCGCACCCCAAGAATGACCGGCGCGTTCCACGGCGCGATGCCCAGCACCACGCCCGCCGCCTGACGCACGCCCATCGCCAGGCTGCCCGGCACGTCCGACGGGATGATTTCGCCTGCGATCTGCGTGGTCATCGCGGCCGCTTCGCGCAGCCCCTGCGCGGCCAGATGCACGTTGAAGCCGGCCCACAGTCCGGACGCCCCCGTCTCCGCGGCCATGGTCGCCTGAAATTGCTCGATCTTCGCTTCGAGCCTCTCGGCGGCCTTCGTCAACAACGCCCGGCGCTCTCCCGGGCCGGTGTTCGACCATGCCGGAAATGCGGCCCATGCGGCGCGCACGGCGGCGCGGGCGTCGTCGGGCGTGGCGGCAGGCGCGCGCGACGCGATTTCACCGTCGAGAGGATTGCGCCGCTCGAACGTGGCACCGTCAGCTGCGCTCACGCGCTTGCCCGCGATCAGCAGGGTGAGGGCTTGGGGGTCTTGCTGCGATTGCATCGGTTTTCGTCTCCTTGCTCGGTTGTTGGGCGCGCACCGCGCCGCACGCCGTGGCATCGGCGCATGGCGCGGTGCCGTGCATCATGCCACCACGATTTCGATCAGGCGGGTCTCGCCACTGGCCAGCGCCCGCGACAGAACGTCGCGCAACGCCTCCCCCCGTTCGACGCGCTCGGCACCGACCCCCATGCCCTCGGCCAGACGCACGAAATCGAGATCGGGCAGATCGGTGCCCTGCACCGGGTCTGTCGGGCCGAAGCCGAACGACGGTGCGAAATCCTGCAAGGCCGCGTAACGGCGATTGTTAAGGATAACGAATGTTATCGGCAGCTTCGCCTGCGCCGCGCTCCACAAGCCCTGGATCGAGTACATGGCCGATCCGTCGCCAATGAGGCCGATCACGCGCCGCGCCGGATTGGCCATCGCCACACCGACCGCGGCAGGCATCGAATAGCCGAGACCGCCGCTGTTCATGGTGTAGAACGTGCCCGGCCGAGTGAACGGCAGGTACTGCTGCATTACCGGACGCGCACTCGGTGCCTCTTCCACCACGATGTCGCTTGGGTCGCGCACCTGCGCGAGCGTTTGCAGCGCGAAGGCCGTCGACATCGGTTGGCCGGGCGCATTGGGCGTTGCCTCCGGCGGCAAGGCGCGCGCCGGAGGCAGGGCGCGCTCGCCCGGCACGGCACGCGCAAGCAACGCTTCGACGCCCAGGCGCACGTTGCCCACGACGGAGGCGCCAACCGGCGTCCAGGCGGCCACGCCCGGGTCTTCGATCAGCTGGAACAACGACGCGCCCTCGGGCACGTGCGGTCCCTCGCCCTCCACGTGATAGGTGAATGCCGGCGCCCCGATCACGAGAATCAGATCGTGCCCACCCAGCAGGCCGACGATCTTCTCGCGCATCGGCGGCAGGAAGCCCGCGAAGAGGCGATGATCCTCGGGGAAAGCGCAACGCGCGCACATCGGCGCGGTGAACACCCGGGCGTGGTGCCGCTCGGCCAGCGCGACGACCGCGTCGAAGGCGCCCGCGCGATCGATCGACGAACCGACGACGAATGCCGGGCGCTCGCATGTGTCGAGCGCCGACGCCAACTGCACGAGCGCCGCTGGATCCGGCTGCACGCGTGTGCTCACCTGGCGCGGCGGCAGCGGCTGGGCCGCACGATCCCAGTCGTCCACCGGAATCGACACAAAGACCGGCCCTCTGGGCTCCTGCATGGCGACGTGATATGCGCGCGCAAGCGCCAGCGGCACGTCCTCGGCGCGCGCCGGCTCCAGGCTGAGCTTGACGTAGGGCTGCGGCAGCTCCGTGGCACGCACGGACGCGAGGAACGGATCGAACGGCAGAATGGCACGCGCCTGCTGCCCTGCGGTCACGATCAGCGGTGTCTGATTCTTGTAGGCGGTGAAAATGTTGCCCATCGCGTTACCGACGCCCGCCGCCGAATGCAGGTTGATGAACGCGGCATTGCCGCTCGCTTGCGCGTAGCCGTCGGCCATGCCGACGACGACCGCCTCCTGCAAACCCAGCACGTATTCGAAGTCGGGCGGAAAATCGCGGAACAGCGGCAACTCGGTCGAGCCGGGATTGGCAAAGACCTTGGTCATGCCGTGACGGCGCATCAGGTCGATCACGACTTCGCGAACGGTGAGGGTCTGCGGCGCACCGGTCGGCTGACCGGCGCGGACTTCTCGGCTGTCTTTCATGAAGGCTCCCATGGCGATGGGCTGAGTATAGGCAGCCGATATATGCACAGGAATTGCTTTTGCGTGCCAAAGTCATTACGCTTTTGCATGACTTCGGCGCGCGCCATGCCGGCACCGCCGCCCCTCTCCTCGCGGGACCAGCGTCCTCCATGAGCCTCAATCTCCAACAACTGCGCGCCTTCACGACCATCGTGGCCACCGGAAGTCTCGGGCGCGCCGCCGCGGAACTGCATCTCACGCAGCCCGCGCTCAGTCGCACGATCAAGCGTCTGGAGACCGACCTGGGAGCGCCGCTGTTCGAGCGTCACAGCAAGGGCATGGAACTCACGGCGTTCGGGCATGCGCTGTTGCCGCATGCGATGCTGCTCGAGCGAGAGGCGGAGCATGCGCGAGAAGAGATCGATGCCTTGCGCGGGCTGGCCAGGGGCACGATCAAGGTCGGCGCAGTCGGTGCCATCGCGAGCCACGTCCTGCCGCTCGCCGTCGATCAAGTGCTCAACCGCTGGCCAAATCTGCGCGTGGAAATCATCGAGGGCGTCTGGGACCGGCTCGCACAGGGGCTCATGCGTCACGAAATCGATCTGGCGCTCTCGACCGTCGCCCCGGACACCGACGACATCGTCGCCATCACCGATTGCCATTGGGAGGACGAGAGTTTCGTGGTGGCCCGCTGCGACCATCCGCTGCGCCGGCGCAAGCCCCTCACACTGGCGGACACGCTCGGCGAGCGCTGGGCGATTCCGCCGCGCGGCACCGCGCCATACGCGCACATGCAGGGGGTATTTGCCGCGCACGGACTCGGACTGCCGAACATCGTGGTGGAGACACGTTCCGTGCCGGTGCTCAAGAGCATGGTCGCGCGCTGCGGCTTCCTGACCTGGATGCCGGAGCCAATGTATGACGTCGAGGCACAGGCGAAGGTGATGGACACGCTACCGATCGAGACGGTGCGCGCCACACGCACGCTCACGGCCTTTCGCCGACGGCAGGGCATTCTGCCCAGCCCCGCCGCCAAGCTGCTCGACGAACTCCGCCGGCTCACGTCGCCGGAATGACGACGGCCGTCGCGTGGGGAAACCGATGTGCGGTCCCGGCGATTCAATCCCCGGCGGCCACGATGTGCGCACGATGATAGGGCGTGCCGCCGTATTCCTTAGGAGCATGAATTGTTTCGACGCGTTCGATGCGCCAGGGAACCGGCCGAGCAAAGCGCGGACCGTCATAGGCGAACGTGTGAAATTCGCCGTTTTCCCCGCAGGCATCCACCGTCGGCGGCAGATCGGCCAGCAGCGACGTGTCGTACTCGCGGCCCACGAACTCAGGCCCCAGATGCCGCCCGTCCACGCAAACGAGGACCGCCCGGTACCCCAGCGCGATGAACTCGTGCGCGAGAGACAGGCGCTCGCGCTGCCACAGCGGCAACACCGCTGTCATGTCTGCCGCCGCACACACCTTCTCCTCCCAGACGCGATGCGCCTGAAGATCGATGTCGCCGAACAGGCCATGCGTGATGCCCTGCGCGCGCATGGCGTGCAAACGCGCGATGAACGTCGCTTCGTAATCGCGCCAGCCCGCATGTCCGATGTCGAGCGCGATGCCCAGGGCGTCGGCCTGGGCCTGCATCAGATCGCGCGGCAGACCATGCGAGCGCGAGCTGTCGCCCGACTCGTCGAACATCGCCAGCAGACGTCGCACCTCGAAGTGCGGCTCGCCACTCGCATTGCATGAAAGCGCGTGGTGCAGGGCAAGGCAGGAATCCTTGCCGCCGCTCCACGAGAAAAAGGCCAATGAGGTCATGGGGTCCCGCACTACCGTCAGAATGGATGCCACCAATGCAAAGCGGACCCCACGGGGTCCGCTTCTCGACTCGCTGCGGGGCCGGCCGACATCGGCATGGCCCGCACCGCATCAGGCTCAGTGCGAGCGGATCATCGTGCCGAACGGCTGCTCGGTCAGAATCTCAAGCAGCACCGAATGTTCGATACGGCCGTCGACGATGTGCACCGACTTCACGCCGCTCTTTGCCGCATCGAGCGCCGACGAGATCTTCGGCAGCATGCCGCCCGAGATCGTGCCGTCCGCGAACAGATCGTCGATTTCGCGCGCCGACAGATCGGTCAGCAGGTTGCCGTCCTTGTCCATCACGCCCGGAATGTTGGTCATCATCACGAGCTTTTCGGCGCCGAGCACCGTCGCCAGCTTGCCGGCCACGAGGTCGGCATTGATGTTGTAGGCCTGACCGTCTTCGCCCACGCCGATCGGCGAGATCACGGGAATGAAGGCATCGTCCTGCAACGCGCGCACCACGGCCGGGTTGATCGAGTCGACTTCGCCGACGAAGCCGATGTCGATGAACTGACCGGCGTTCTCGCGATCGGGCAGCATCATCTTGCGGGCGTTGATGAGACCACCGTCCTTGCCGGTGAGACCGACCGCCTGGCCGCCGTACTCGTTGATCAGCATGACGATGTCCTGCTGGACTTCGCCGCCGAGCACCCATTCGACCACTTCCATCGTCTCTTCATCGGTCACGCGCATGCCCTGGATGAACGTGCCCTGCTTGCCGATCTTCTTGAGCGCCTGATCGATCTGCGGGCCGCCGCCATGCACCACCACCGGGTTGATGCCCACGAGCTTGAGCAGAATGACGTCGCGCGCGAAGCCCCGCTTCAGTCGCTCTTCGGTCATGGCATTGCCGCCGTATTTGATCACCACGGTCTTGCCGTGATACTTGCGGATGTACGGCATCGCCTCGGCCAGGATTTCGGCCTTGAGTGCGGGAGCGATGTCGTCGATGGAAGACAGTTGCTGATCGGACATGGCAGGAAAGTGCTTTCGCAAATAGAGCAGGTGGACCGGTAAACACGGCGCATTGTACAGCCAAGAAGCCCGGCCGTGCGGGGCTCCGATGGGATTCGGAAGGGGCTGTCGCTTGCATCGGCGAGCTCGCGTGACTACCCTTTGTCACGTACCGCGCGGCATCCGCGAAAGCGGCGATTTTCGCCCCGTGAGCGGCACACCGCGATGGGTGCGTATCACCCCTTTCACTTGTTAACGGACGCCCGTCAGTGCCCGAAATTTCCCCTGTCGTCTTCTCTTGCCCGAATTGCGCCGCGCGTGCGGCCGAGCGCGGCGGCGCCACGGGTGCGCGCGCAGTGTTGCAGTTGCGCAACTCGTCACCCCCCGCAGGCGCGCGGCGGCTTCGCGCCCGGCCGGGCGCCTCTCTCATCGCATGGAAATCGGGGCCCTCGTCTGCGCCACGAGAGGGTGCGGATGCATAGCGCGGCCCCCTTATCGCGCTGCCCGAAGTGTGGTGTCGAGGTCGCCTGTGGGGCAGCGGCATTCGAGGCTTCCGAAGCAGCCCCCGGCGCGGCGGTGCGCTGCTGGTGCATGGACTGGCCTCGCCTGCCGGCTTCCGCACGGCTGGGCGCCAACGCCTGCTTATGCCCCGCCTGCCTTCGTGCGGCGCTGCGGGAAGCCGGTGTGGCCGGTCTGGCGGGCAGCGCCATCGACGCCGCCGACGCCACCGACTGAGCGCTGTTGCCGCCCCTGCACCACCGGCGGCCGAGCGCCGCCCAGGCCGGGTCGTCCCCCCGATCGGGTTCCGGCGATGCCGCGAAACATCAGCTTTTGCCGGGTACCCAGGGATTTGTTGGCCATGGCCGCGCGATTACTGGCTGTGCGCGCCATGCGCCATGCCGGCCATACCCGCCATGCCGCCGCCGTTCGGTGGGCCCGCGGTCAGGTCGCGTACCGTCACCTGGACCTGCTGTTCGGACGTCTTGTGGTCGGCCGTCTCGAAGCGCAACGTCACCGGTACGGTGTCGCCCTTCTTGAGCGGCGCCTTCAGGTCGTTGAGCATGATGTGGTAGCTACCGGGCTTGAGTTGCACAGGCTGATTGGGCGGCAGCGGCAGGCCGTCCTTGAGCGCCCGCATTTTCATGAGCGTGCCTTCGAGCTTCATCTCGTGCACCTCCGCATTGGCGGCCGCCGGCGTGCTGACGCCGACGAGCGTGGTCGCCCGATGCGCTTGCAACGTCATGAACAGCCCCGTGGCGCTCTGGCCGGGAACGGTGCCGCGCACCCACGCGTCCGAGACGTCCACCGACGCCGTCTGGGCGAACGCCGAGGCCATGCCGAGGCTCAGGGCGGCAGCCGCCCATAGCTTGTGCTTCATGCAAACTCCTTTTCGTGATCCCTGGACCGGACGGAGACCCGTCGTCGTTGGCGATGTGCCGCCAGTTCGCACGGCGCGACACCGTGTCGCGAAAGCCGTGGCGAACCATTGTAGTCGCGCGCCGAAGCATGCGCATGGTGGCCGCATTATGTCTGGCATTACGCGGTACACGCGCCCGTGCGGCAGAGTGTCGCAGCGGTCGGTGCGGCAACAGGGGCGGACACGCGGACTTGGTACACTTCCTGTATGACTCATTTTCCCATCGAGCGAACCAACGTCGTGCAGCTCTTCTGGCTGCGTTGCCTGGCCATCGTCGGCCAGCTCGCGACCATCGGCGTGGCGCAACTCTGGCTCGGCGTACGTCTGCCGCTCGAGCCGATGCTCACGATCATCGCGCTCGAAGTCCTGTTCAACGTGCTCACGTGGGTGCGCGCGCGGCGCGGCGTCGAGCGCGCCAAGCGCCGCACCGATCTCGACCTGATGAGCCAGTTGCTCGTCGACCTGGCCGCGCTGACCGCCCTGCTGTTCTTCTCGGGCGGGGCAACCAACCCGTTCGTGTCGCTCTTCCTGCCGGGGCTCGCCATCGCGGCGGCCGTGCTGCCGTGGCGCAATGCGTCGCAACTGGCACTGCTCTCGCTGGTCGCCTACGGCGCGCTGAATTTCCAGTACGTGCCGCTCGATCTGGCGGACCCCGGCAATCTGCTGCGCCTGCATCTGGCCGGCATGTGGGTCAACTTCGTGGTGAGCGTGCTCGTGATCGCCTGGTTCGTGTCGCGCATGTCGCGAGCCCTGCGCGCACGCGACGCCCAACTCGCGCGCGCCGAGCAACGCCTGCTGCGCGACGAGCGCATGGCGGCCCTCGGTGCGCAGGCCGCGAGTGTCGCCCACGAGCTGGGCACGCCGCTCTCGACGATGGCCGTGGTCGTCGGCGAGTTGCGCAGCGAGAGCCGCGGCAACGACGCCTTGAAGCCGTTCGAACCCGATCTTCAGACCCTCGAGCAACAGATCGCGCTGTGCAAGAGCGCCATCGGCCACGTGCAAACGCGGGCGGCGGCCCCGGTGCGTCAGGCCATGGCCGAGTGGTTGCCCGCGTTCACCACCCAGTGGCGCCTGCGACACCCGCAGGTTCAGTTCCAGCTGCACGTGCCGTCCAACCTGACGGCGCGCATCGAAGACACGGTGCAGGTCGGGCAGATCCTGACGATCCTGCTCGACAACGCCGCCTACTTCAGCCCGTCATCGGTCGCGCTCGACGTGTCGGTCACCGCCGAAGATGTGCGCTTCACCGTTTGCGACGAAGGTCCCGGCATGAGCGCCGACCTGCGAGCGCGCCTGGGCAATTCGCCGGTCATGAGCACGCACGGCGGGCACGGCATGGGGCTGTATCTCGCCTTCGCCAGCGCGCAGCGCCTCGGCGGCGACATCACCCTTACCCCCAACACGCCGCAAGGCACGCGCGCCGAGCTGCGCCTGCCGATGGCCACCTTCTTCTTCGGCTCGCGGAGTCAGACATGAACGCCTCCCACTTCCTCCTTATCGACGACGACGTGGTCTTCGCCGAGACGCTCGCCCGTGCGCTCACGCGCCGCGGCTACGACGTGCAGATCGCCGCCGACAGCGCCGCCGCCCTGCTCGCGGCACGCACGCGTCAGTTCGATCTGATCTCGGTCGACCTGCATCTGGGGCATGACTCGGGGCTGCCGCTCATCGCGCCGCTGCGCGCCTTGCAACCCAAGGCCCGCATGCTGGTTCTCACCGGCTACGCGAGCATTGCGACCGCCGTGCAGGCCGTCAAGGACGGCGCGGACAACTACCTCGCCAAGCCCGCCAACGCCGACACGATTCTCGCCTCGCTGCGCAGCGACGCCAGCGAAGCGCAGGCCGACGAAGCCATCGAGAACCCGTCGCCGCTGTCGGTGGCTCGCCTCGAGTGGGAACACATCCAGCGCGTGCTCGCCGAGCACCACGGCAACATCTCCGCCACGGCGCGCGCCCTGAACATGCATCGGCGTACATTGCAACGCAAGCTGCTCAAGCGGCCGGTCAAACAGTAACGTTCGCCGTCAGCGGGCGCGCGATTCCGACATCGACGCGCCGCTCCCTGTCCACATCACACGCCTGGCACGCATCGCGCCCATCGCCAGCGACGGCGACGGCGACGGCCATGAAAAAACCCCAAAGGCCGGAGGTCACTCCAACCTTTGGGGTTCGGCGTATGCCGGCGACGCCGGTTACAGCACGTAGCGCGACAGGTCCTCGTTCTGCGCCACTTCCTCGAGGAAGCGGTTGACGTACTCGGCGTTGATCGTCACTACCTCGTTCGCCTGCTTGCCGGCGGTGTACGAAATGTCTTCAAGCAGCTTCTCGATGACGGTGTACAGACGCCGCGCGCCGATGTTCTCCGTCTTCTCGTTGACCGAGAACGCGATCTCGGCGAGACGCTTGATGCCGTCCGGCGCGAACTCGAGCGTCACGTCTTCCGTGGCGAGCAAGGCCTGATACTGCTTGACGAGGCTTGCGTCCGTCTGCGTGAGAATGGCTTCGAAGTCCTCGACCGACAGTGATTCGAGCTCCACGCGAATCGGGAAGCGCCCCTGCAGTTCCGGAATCAGGTCGCTCGGCTTGGCCAGATGGAACGCCCCGCTCGCGATGAACAGGATGTGGTCCGTCTTGATCATGCCGAACTTCGTGCTCACGGTCGTGCCTTCGACCAGAGGCAGCAGGTCGCGCTGCACCCCCTGACGCGACACGTCGCCGCCGCCCACTTCGCTGCGCGTGGCGATCTTGTCGATTTCGTCGAGGAACACAATGCCGTTCTGCTCGACGTTGCGCAGGGCCAGTTGCTTGACCTCTTCGTCGTTGAGCATCTTCGACGCTTCCTCGTCGGTCAGGATCTTGAGCGCGTCCTTGATCTTGAGCTTCTGACGCTTTTTCTTCTGGTTGCCCAGATTCGCGAACATGCCCTTGATCTGCTCGGTCATCTCTTCCATGCCGGGCGGGCCCATGATTTCCATGCCCTGCGCCGGAATCTCGACTTCGAGCTCGATTTCCTTGTCGTCGAGCGCACCTTCGCGCAGACGCTTGCGGAACGTCTGGCGCGTGGCGTTATCCTCGCCGCTCGGCTCGGTGTCGTGCGCGGCCGAACCGAAGCGAATGTCGCGCGACGACTCGCGCCCCGTCGGCAGCAGCAGATCGAGAATGCGGTCCTCGGCGCGATCCTCGGCCTTGGTGCGCACCTTCTTCATTTCGGCTTCGCGCGTTTGCTTGATCGCGATTTCCGCCAGATCGCGCACGATGCTGTCCACGTCGCGGCCCACGTAGCCGACTTCGGTGAACTTGGTCGCCTCGACCTTGATGAACGGTGCGTCCGCCAGCTTGGCCAGACGACGGGCGATCTCGGTCTTGCCGACACCGGTCGGGCCGATCATGAGAATGTTCTTCGGCGTGATTTCCTGGCGCAGGGGCTCGGCCACCTGCTGACGGCGCCAGCGGTTGCGCAACGCCACCGCGACAGCCTTCTTGGCCTTGTGCTGGCCGATGATGTGTTTGTCGAGTTCGGAAACGATCTCGGAGGGGGTCATATGGGTCATGACGTTCGCCAGATTAGGGGTTCGCTCAGAAGGTGACGCGCGGCCGGCCGACAGTCGTTGTGCCGTCGACCGGCCAATCGCGCCGCAGGAGTCCACCTGCTGCGGCGCGCGCGTCGTCCGTCGTTACTTCGCTGCCTTCGGCGGCAGCGATTCGATGATGTGATTGCCGTTGGTGTAGATGCACATTTCACCCGCGATCGTCAGCGCTTTCTTGACGATCTCGGCGGGCGTGAGCTCCGTGTTCTCGACCAGCGCGCGGGCCGCGGCCTGCGCGTACGAGCCGCCCGAACCGATCGCCGCCACACCGCCCTCGGGATCGAGCACGTCGCCGTTGCCGGTGATGACCAGCGTGGTCTCGGCGTCGGCGACGATCATCATGGCTTCGAGTCGGCGCAGCATACGGTCGGTGCGCCAGTCCTTGGCGAGTTCCACCGCCGAGCGCGTCAGGTGCCCCTGGTGTTTCTGCAGCTTCGCTTCGAAGCGGTCGAGCAGCGAGAATGCGTCAGCCGTCGCGCCGGCGAAACCGACCATGACCTTGCCGTCGTAAATCGTGCGCACCTTGCGCGCCGTGCCCTTCATCACGATATTGCCGAGCGTGACCTGTCCGTCGCCGCCAAGCGCGACCTGATCGCCGCGTCGAACGGAGACGATGGTGGTGCCGTGATATTGCTCCATGCCTGTTCCTTTTCGAGGGGCGACACGCGCCCCGTAACGATTGGCCCGGACGACCGGCGCGTCTCACGACCGTGACGACGCACCCGGACCGGGCGAGACGTCACTGTAGTTTAGGGCAATCGAACGAATATCAAGAGGCGTCGACGGCGAAGCGCGAGCCTCGCTGCCGGGCGCCTGCCGACACCGCGCAGCGCGGCATGGATCGGGAAATTCGCGCGGCGTTACACCGCGCGAATTGATGGAGGTGAAGCGAATTCTCGGAATTTGCTTCGTTTTTGCGGCAGGTTTCCACTCAGAATGTGGTGCGCAGCCCCACCCGCACCGCGCGACCGCCCTGCGGCGCAATGTCGCGCAGCACCGAACTCGCCAGACGCACTTCCTGGTTGGTCAGGTTTTCGCCCTTGAGGTAGGCCAGCCACTGCGCACCGCCCGCCTTGAACTGGTACGTGAGCGACGCGCCGAGCGTGGTGTAGCCGCTCGTCGTGAGGTCGTTGGCCGGCACACGGCCCTGCGCGCTCGCGTGCACCACTTCGAGCCGGGCGCCCCAACGCCCCAACCCGTACACAATCGCTCCCGTCAGACGCAACGGCGCGATGCGCGGCAGAGGTTCGCCCGTATCGCGATTGCGGCCCACGGTGTAGTCGCCGCGCAGTTCGACGTCGAGGTTGCCATGGCCCTGCCAGACACGCGCCCGGCCTTCGGCTTCCACACCATAGAGGTCGGCGGGCACGCCAGCATATTGGTAGACGGGAATCGTGTCGTCGTCGAGCGCCTGCGTGCGGCCGGTATTGTTCAGCGCAATGAAGTTCGAGAAGCGGCTGTAGAAGACGCCCACGCTGCCCTTGTTCGGGCCGTTTGCGTAGCGCAGCGAGACGTCTGTCGACACAGCCTTTTCCAATGACGCCTGCGGGCTGCCGATCTCCCACACGCCGGTCGCCAGATGCGGACCGTTGGCATAGAGCTCGTAAAAGGTGGGCGCACGCTCCGTGTAGGACGTGTTCACCGCCAACGACCATGCCGATGCGAGGCCGAACACGGCGCCGGCGGATACGCTGCCCGGCGTGAAATTGCGCGACGGCAGGTTGTCGAAGCGGGCGTTGCCCCCGGCGGTCGGTTTCACGCTCGAATGCTCGACGCGTGCGCCGAACGAAAGCTTCACCGCCGGATCGACGGCCCACTCCTCGAGCGCGAAGAGCGCCACGGTATTCGTATCGCTCTTCGGCACGAAGGCCTCCTCCCCGAGCGCCGAGAAGGTGTTCTGCGAAAACTGCACGCCGACGGCACCCTCCACCGGCCCGATCTTCGCGTGACGCGCTTCGATGCGTCCCTCGTAGCCATGGTTCTTGAACGTCGTGCCCGTCTCGCCGTTTTCGATTTCCTTGTGCTCGTAGTCGGTGTAACCGAAGTCGAACTTGAACGCCGTGAACGGACCGCTCAGATTGCGCACCTCGCTTGCCAGCGCCACGCGCTGCTGACGCAGGCGAATGCGCGTGTCTTCCTCGGCAACGGTGCCGTAGTCGGAGTCGTAACCGGAGTACGACAGCCCGGCGTAGCCGTCGGCCCACGTCCACGACGCCCCGGCAGCCGCCCCGCTGACCTGCCCGTCGCTGTTGGGCAGCGTGCCGGACGCTTGCGGTGCCTCCTCGCCGTCGAGTGCGCGACGCTGTGTCGAGTGGGCGAAGCCGGGAATGCGCAGGTCGGCGCTCTTGCGCGCGAAGCCGTCGACATGGAAGGCGAACTGGCCGTTGCCGAATTCGAGTTGCGCAGCGCCCGCGCGCTCGCGGTTGGCCCCGCCGTAGCTGAAGTCCGTTGCACCGGAAATCCCTGTGAGCGACTCGCGAGGAATTCGGTTGTCGATGGTGTTGACCACACCACCGACCGCATTGCCTCCGTAAAGCAGCGCGGCGGGGCCGCGCACGATTTCGACGCGCTCGATCGACAGCGGATCCTGCGCCACGGCATGGTCGTAGGACAGCGACGAGGCATCGAGCGAGGCGGTGCCGTTTTGCAGCACGCGAATGCGATCGCCGTCGAGGCCGCGGATGATCGGACGGCTGACGTTCGGGCCGTAGGATGTGGCCGAGATGCCCGGCAGGCCGTCCAGTGTCTCGCCGAGCGTGCCGGCGCGACGCAGCGCCAGCGATTTGCCGTCGAGCTCGGTCACCGGCACGGTCAGCTCCGCGACCGCGCGCCCGAGCGGGTTCCCGGTCACGAAAGTGGCGGGCAGTACGGCTTCCGGTACGGCGCTCGGCGCGGGCGTGGCATCGGCGGCGCGGGTGGACGGGCTCGCCAGCGCGAGCGCACCGACGCTCAGCGCGGCGGCCAGCGGTAGCGGCTTCACCCGACGGCGTGCGCGGCGCGCGGGCGGGTGGCCGGCAACGAAAGGAACGGCCAGGGAAACGGCCGCGAAGGCAGAGGCGAGCGAAGACACCGCGGAGGCTTCCGCGGCGTTGGAAACTAGGTTGGCCATGTCGGTCTGTTTTCTTCGAGTTGGGTCGGGACGCTGTCGTGCGGCGTCCGAATACCCCGTGAATCGACGCGAACGAACGCCTGCCCCGCGCAGATCGCGCGGTCGCACGCCTGCCTCGCGGCTCCGGAGGCCACGACGGTCAGTCGGGAAGTCGGCAGGGATTCGCGCGGAACGTGCGCGTGAAATCAGACTGCGGCCGGCGGCGCGCGGGAATCGAATGGTCGTTGTGACGCACTGACGTGCCGCCGGCCAGTGGTGCGGGTCGGCACCGTCGCATCGGCGCCCGCGTGCTTCCACACGAGTATCGCGACGGCGAAGGCCACGGCGAGCGTGGCGCCCTCGAACAGATGGCAATGATGTTGGTGGCCGCCCAAGCCAATCCGGCTGGCGTACGAGGATTGCTCCGGCAGGATCGCCGCATCGTCGTCATCGTCGTCGGCAGCGATGGCCGCCACGGTGTCCGGCGCGCCAGGCGGCACATCGGCGCCCGGCACGGCGCGTTGGGTGAGCGCACGAGACGTCGCCTGGGCTGCCGCCCCGGAGCCGTGCGCGACGACCTGCGTCAGCCCCCGCGCATGCACGATCTCGTGTTGCAGCCCCCAAATCTGCACGCAAACCAGCGCAACGATGAGCCACGCCGTCCAGCCGCCGCAGGCACGGCCGCGCGCCGCGCGAAGACAAGCGCGCCGGCGTCGGGAGGCGGGATCGATGGACAGCATGGGAGGATGAATTTGCAACTGAGTTGCAATTCTGCCATAAAGTGGGACGTCCCGGGAGGCTTACTGCGCGTTGCACGCAAGCCACAGTCGCGGGCGGGCCGACGGCCGGTCGGCGGCGATGGCGAAATAAAAAAGGCATGTCGTGCAGACATGCCTTTGGCAAACCGAGGGGTCCGACGACCTTGCGGCAGCCGCCACCGCGCGGCATCGGACCGGATAGCGCGTGCGGATCAGTCGCCGAACAGCTTCTGGCGCAGTTCGCGGCGCTCCTGCGCTTCGAGCGACAGCGTGGCCGTCGGACGGGCAAGCAGACGCGGCACGCCGATCGGCTCGCCGGTTTCCTCGCACCAGCCGTATTCGCCGGACTCGATGCGGGCGAGCGACTGCTGGACCTTCTTCAGCAGCTTGCGTTCGCGATCGCGGGTGCGAAGCTCCAGAGCGTGCTCTTCCTCGATCGTGGCGCGATCGGCGGGATCCGGCACGACGACGGTTTCGCGAAGGTTTTCGGTCGTCTGACCGGCGTTGCGCAGAATTTCAGCTTGCAGATTTTCCAGACGATCCTTGAAGAAGGCGAGTTGTTCTTCATTCATGTAGTCCTTCTCGCCCATCTTCAGAATTTCGGCCTCGGTCAAAAGTCTTTTCTTGCTCATGGGTTTTTGTGGCGTCTCTTTCGGATAGTCCGGCGACGCCCCTGCAGCGGGTGGGACGTCTTGCTTACCGGCGATGCCGCGGGCGGCTTCTTGGGTTACGTTCCTGCCGGACGATTTGGGCGCCCCCTTTTTGGCGGCGGCCTTTTCGCCCGTCTTCGAATTGCCTGCTGGAGCACGCTTGGCGCCCGCGTCCGGCGCCGGTTCTGACCGGCGCGTGGGGCGTGCGGTGGCAGTCTTGCGAGAGGCGGTGGCCATGGCGGTGCTCCCCTGCCTACCCTCCGGAATGCCGCGTCAACTCGCTGGCGGCAGCCCAGTGGGCAGGTATTGTAACCGAATCGTTCGACGGCCCCGGTTAAGGGGTTTCCCGTTGCACGGCTCGGCAGTCCCGTTCAGACCAGACAGCGCTCCAGCCCTTGCAGGATGATGTCTTTCGGCAGCTCGGCACCAATGAACACCATCTTGGTGTTCGGCGTCTCACCGGGTTGCCATTTCGCGCCCACGTCGCTGCCCATCATCTGGTGCACGCCCTGGAACACGACCCGGCGGTCGATGCCACGCATGTTTAATACGCCTTTATAACGCAATAAGCGTTCGCCGTACACCTGCAGGATGCTCCCGAGGAAATCCTCGAGCTTGGCCGGATCGAATGCCTTGTCGCTACGGAACACGAACGACTTGATGGCGTCGTCGTGGTGGGCGTGGTGATGGTGGTGGTGCCCGTGGTCGTGCCCTTCGTGGGCGCACTGGCCATGATCGTGATCGCAATTCGCGTGATCGTGGTCATGGTCATGGTCGTGGTGATCGTGGTCGTGCGAATGCTCGTCGGCTGCGAGGAATTCGGGATCGATGTCGAGCTTGTCGTTCAGGTTGAAGCCGTGGATATCGAAGATTTCCTTGAGGTCGGCCTGCCCGAAATCGACCACCTGCTGCGGCGCCCGTGGGTTCATGTGCGCGAGGCGGTGCTTCAGGTCGTCGAGCGCCTCGGGCGTGACCAGATCGGCCTTGGTGATGAACAACCGGTCGGCGAAGCCGACCTGACGCTGCACCACTTCGTGCTGGTCGAGTTGCTGCTGGCCGTGCTTGGCGTCGACCAGCGTGATGATCGCGTCGAGCCGGTAGGTGTCGGCCACCTCGTCGTCGATGAAGAACGTCTGGGCCACCGGGCCCGGGTTGGCCAATCCCGTGGTCTCGATCACAACCCGGTCGAACTGGATCGTGCCGGCGTCGCGCTGGCTGTTCAGGTCCGACAGCGCCTGCACCAGGTCGCCCCGGATCGTGCAGCAGATGCAGCCGTTGCTCATTTGCACGATTTGCTCGGCGTTGTCCTGCACGAGGATGTCATTGTCGATGTTCTCTTCGCCGAACTCATTTTCGATGACGGCGATCTTCATGCCGTGCGCTTCGGTCAGGATGCGCTTGAGCAGCGTGGTTTTCCCACTGCCGAGAAAACCGGTCAGGATGGTGACGGGGGTCATGAATGCAATGTCCTGTTGTGAAGCGGCGTACCCGGTGCCGCCGGAATGTCACTTACTGTACCCGAGGTGACGAAAAGCGGCATGGGACGCGTCAGTTGGGGGCGCCCGCGCACTGCGCGCAGGTGCCGTGAATCAGCAGCTCGACCTGTTCGCCCACGAACCCCCTGGGCAGGCGCTTGAGTTCGCGCTCACTCAATTGGGGATGCTGGGGCCAATCGTCAAGGCAGAAAGTGCGATGGCAGCGTACACAGCGGAAATGACCGTGCTGCGTATGCGGCCGGGGCGAAGCCCCGCGCTGGGGGTCGACGTGCTCCGCCATGACGAAGCGGAAAATGCGGTCGTCGCCGGCCTGCTTGATGGCCCAGCCCTGCGCGACCAGCCAGTCGAGCACGCGATAGGCCGTCACGCGGTCGAGCGGATCGGCGTCGGTCGCCAGGTCGGCCAGCACTTCCTGATGGGTGAGCGGGCGGCCTGCCTTGAGCAGCAGCGCCAGCACACGTACACGCCCCGAAGTCACGCGGCCCGATTGCTCCTGCAAGCTCGCGCGGGCGGCTTCCAGATACGGTTGTAGTTGAGTAAGGCTCATGAATCGATTTAAGCACACCCCCGTGAGCGCTGCAACCGAGTTGCAAAAACTGTCGATGCCGGGGCAGTCGCGAGGAAAAAGGCGCCAACTTGACCGAAAGCGGGTGCGCGACGCGTCATACAATTGACACAAAAATACCCGCCACCATGTCGCCCACCGCTCTCGCCCTCGTCGTCACCGCCGCATTCCTGCACGCCACCTGGAATTTCCTCGCCAAGCGCATCGACACGCGTGAAGGAGGTGGCCCGCAGCTCGTCTTCATGTACGCGCTGTCCACGGTCGTGCTCTATACGCCGCTCGCCCTGTATTTCCTGATCGGCTCGCATGCCGACTGGCCGAACGCACTCGGCTGGGGCGTCATCGCGCTGAGCGCCTTTCTGCACTACGGCTACACGCTGGTGCTCCAGCGAGGTTACCGGGTGGGCGACCTGTCGGTGGTGTATCCGCTTGCGCGCGGCACCGGCCCGCTGCTGTCGTCGCTGGGGGCCATCGTGCTGCTCGGGGAGCGTCCGGGCTGGCTCGCGCTGAGCGGCATCGCCCTGGTGGTGGGCGGCGTGCTGATCATTGCGGGCGGCGAGCGCCTGTTCCGGCGCGGCAGCATGCACGCGGGCGCCGGCTGGGGCGTGCTGACGGGCGGTTTCATCGCGGCCTACACGCTCGCCGACGCCTACGCCATGCGCTCCCTGCTGCTGGCTCCGCTCGTCTATTACTACCTGGAAAACGTGCTGCGCGTCGCGCTCTCCGCGCCGGCGGCCTGCGCGCGGCCGGCCCGCATGGTCATGCTATGGCGGGCGAACTGGCGCAAGATCGTGCTGATCTCCCTGATCTCGCCCATGTCGTACTTTCTGATCCTCACGGCGCTGAAGTACGCCCCGGTCTCGCACGTGGCCCCGGCCCGGGAGATGTCGATGATGATCGCCGCGCTGCTCGGGGTGCGCGTGCTGCGAGAGGGCGAAGTGCACCGCCGTATCGGCGGCGCCGTCCTCATTGCGCTCGGTGTGGTGGCGCTGACGCTCGGCTGACGACCCACCATCGACCACGAAGTGATTGCTTACATGCGCTGCAACCAAAGTCCCTTGAGGTATTCACCTTCGGGAAACTGGGTCAGCATCGGGTGATCCATGCCGGCTGAGAGACGGCGCAGAATGCGCGCGTCGACACCGGCATCGACGGCCGCGCCGGCCACGATCTTCTGGAACAGGTCGGCGTCGATGGCGCCCGAGCATGAGTACGTGAGCAACTGGCCGCCCTGGCGCAGCAGCCTGAAGCCGGCCATGTTGATGTCCTTGTACGCGCGTGCGGCACGCTCCACGTGATGCGCCGACGGCGCGAATTTGGGCGGATCGAGCACGATCATGTCGAACGTGCGGCCCTCGTCGCGCAACGCGCGCAACGTCTTGAACACATCGGCATCGCGCCACTCGGCGCGAGCGGCGTCGAAGCCGTTGAGTTCGACGTTGCGCGCGCCGATCGCCAGCGCTTCGCCCGACGAATCGATCGACAGCACGCTTTGGGCGCCGCCGGCCAGCGCCGCCAGCGAAAACCCGCCCGTGTAGCAGAAGCAGTTCAGTACGTCGCGGCCCCTGGCCTGTTGCTGCACGAGCAGACGGTTGTCGCGCTGGTCGACGTAGAAGCCGGTCTTGTGGCCGTTGCGCACGTCGACGTAATACTTCACGCCGCACTCGTGGGTGGTGAGCAGGTCAGGCGCCTGCGGCGGCTCGGCGCCGGCCAGCACGCCGGTGAGGCTCGGCAGGCCTTCGCGCTCGCGCACGGCGGCGTCGGAGCGCTCATAGACATTGGGGCAGCCGGTTGCGCCGACGAGGGCGTTCACGATGGCGTCCTTCCAGGCTTCCACGCCCGCGGCCATGAACTGGCACACGAGCTGATCGGACACCGGAGCGCCGGGCGCCGATTGGTAGCGGTCGACGATCAGTCCGGGGAGCCCGTCGGCCTCGCCGAAGATCAGGCGCGTGGCGCCCGTGTCGCGCACCATCTGCTGCCGATAGGCGAGCGCGGCACTCACACGACGCTTGAAGAATGCGTGGTCGACCGGCTCGCCCTCGTCGAACGTCCACACGCGGGCGCGAATGGCCGAGACCGGACTGAAGGCGGCGCGGGCGAGGAAGCGGCCGTCCGCCGCGCGCACCACGACCGTTGCGCCGGAAGTCGGCTTGCCGTCCACGCGCGCCACGGCGGTGGCGTAAATCCAGGGGTGACGGCGCAGCAAGGACTTTTCTTTGCCGGGCTTGAGGGTCAAGGTATTCATGCGGGACGGACCAACGGTTGCATTCGGAGTGGCGGCAAGTCGCGGGGCATGGCTGGGCGGTCTCGCGCGCGTGAATCGACCAACGGAACGATGCCGACGCGCACGACGCGGGTCACCTGCCGGACTTGCTGGGGAAGGACGCGATTCTACACCGAGTCGCGCCGTCGGCCGGAAAGCCTCAGGGCTTCTTGCGCGAGCGCGGATGCGCCTGATCGTAGACCTTGGCGAGATGCTGGAAGTCGAGCTTCGTGTAGATCTGTGTCGTGGAAATGTTGCTGTGGCCGAGCATTTCCTGCACTGCGCGCAGATCGCCCGAGGACTGCAACACATGCGTGGCGAACGAGTGGCGCAGCATGTGCGGATGCACGTGCGTGGGCAGTCCGGCCGCCTGCGCGTGATGCGCGAGCCCCTGCTGCACCGCGCGCGACCCGATGCGTTTGCCGCGTGCCGACAGGAACAGCGCATGCGGCTCGGCGGTGGCAAGCGGTGCACGCTTGTCGAGCCACTGGGCCAGCGCCTGCGCGGCTTTCTCGCCCACGGGCACCCGTCGACGCTTGTTCCCCTTGCCGGTGACAACCACTTCGCGCTCCGGCAGGTCGAGCCAACTGATCGAGCGGTATCCATCGGCGTCGACGTAGCGATGGTCCAGGCTCGTGAGCTCGGAGAGCCGCAGCCCCGACGAATACAGCAACTCGAACATCGCGCGGTTGCGCACGGCCTCGGCCGACGTGCCGGATTCGAACTCGACGAGCGCCGAAGCCTGATCGGGTGAGAGCGCCTTGGGCAAGGGCTTGGGCTGCTTCGGCGCACGCACGCCTTCGACGGGATTGGCCACGAGCGCGGTGCGCTGCGCGAGCCATGCGAAGTATCCGCGCCACGCCGAGAGCTTGCGTGCGATGGAGCGGCCGACGAGGCCCTCGCCGTGCAGTTGCATCACGAACCGTCGAATATCGCCGTGCTGCAGTGACTCGAGCGCACGTCCGCCCGCCAGACGCTGCAACTGACGCAGGTCGCGCGTGTAGTTTTCCAGGGTGAGGCCGGCGAGCTTGCGCTCGCTGGCCAGCGAGGTGAGATAGGCGCGAATGCCGGGTTCCAGCGGTGGCGTGTTG
The DNA here is from genome assembly GCF_000681415.1 of Pandoraea sp. E26. NCBI lineage: Bacteria > Pseudomonadati > Pseudomonadota > Betaproteobacteria > Burkholderiales > Burkholderiaceae > Pandoraea > Pandoraea sp. E26. The sequence continues at coordinate 57,826 of NZ_AYXJ01000032.1, read as the reverse complement.
CCGTCGGGTCCACCGTCGCCGGCGCCGGCCGGCGTGCGGGCTTTCGCCTTGCCGGACGCGGCCTGCCGGGCTGACATCAGTCGTGCGCGCGCAGCTTGCCCAGCGCCGCGCCGGCCAGCTCGCCGATCTGCGTCAGGAAGTCGGTCGCCATGCCCTCGTGGAAACGGCGCGCGTCTTCCGAGCCCATCACGAGCAGGCCGAAGACCGGCCCGTCGGTGACCTGCGGATCGCGAAGCGCAAGCAGCGCCACCGACGCGGGATCGCTCGGCGCGCCGAGCCACGTCACGGCTTCGAAACCGGTGTTCGCACCGCAATACGGCGTGACCAGGCTCGACGCGAAGATCTTCACTTCCTCGCTCACGCTGCGGGCGAAATCGGCCGGCTGATAAGGCGCAGCCACGCTCCACAGACGCACGGCGGCGTACGGTACGTTGAAGACGTCGCGCAGGCCGCGGGCAATCGCCTCGGGCAACGCATGCGGATCACGCTCGCCGAGAAGGCCGAGCGTCCAGCGGTGCAGCTTGGCCGAGATGTCGTCGTTCTCGTGGCCGTAGCGCATCAGTTCGGCGAGGCGCCGCTCGATCTGCTTGGTCTTCTCGCGCTGCATCTCGATCTGGCGCTCCTGCAGCGACACCGCGCGCTGGCCGTGCGGGCTGGTGAGCCGCACGCCGGCCAGCAATTCGGCATGGCGCTCGAAGAAGTCGGGATGCGCAATCAGGTATTCCGCAATATCTCGGTCGTTCATGAGTGTCCGTCTGCTGTTCGTCAACTGCCGCGAGCCGCCCCCGAGCTCAGGGGTGGCCTGCGGCCGCCTGGGTCGCTAAATCAGAATTCGTCAGAAACCAAATATCGTACAGACCTTCCGGGCGTCAGGTCCGACGCGCCGACGTCGCCTGTCAGATCTCGATCGTGCCCTCGAAGACCGTGGCGGCCGGCCCCGTCATGATGACTGAGCCGTTCGCACCGTCCCAGTCGATGGTGAGCGTGCCGCCGTGCGTCTCGATCGCGACCGGTGCGCGCAGCAGCCCGCGACGGATACCCGCCACCGCCGCGGCACACGCGCCGGTGCCGCACGCGAGCGTTTCGCCCGCACCGCGTTCATACACGCGCAGTCGCGCCTGGTGCGGCCCGACCACCTGCAGGAAGCCGGCGTTCACGCGGCGCGGGAAACGGGCGTGTCGCTCGACGAGCGGACCGTCCGTCTCGACCGGTGCGGTGTCGACGTTGTCCACGACCTGCACGGCATGCGGGTTGCCCATCGACACCACGGAAATCCACGTGGTCTTGCCAGCCACGTCCAGCGGCCAGAGCGTGTCGTCACCCTCGCCACGCCCTTGCAGGCCGGCGGTGTCGAACGGCACGTCCGACGGCGTGAGGATCGGCGCGCCCATATCCACGCTGACCTGCCCGTCCTCGCGCATCGTGAGCGTGATCACGCCTTGCTGCACCTCGACGCGCACCGAGCGCTTGTCGGTCAGCCCGGTGTCGCGCACGAACTTCACGAAGCAGCGCGCGCCGTTGCCGCAATGCTCGACCTCGCCACCGTCGGCGTTGAAGATGCGGTAGCGGAAGTCCACGCCCGGCAGCGTGGAGCGCTCGACGAGCAGCAACTGATCGGCGCCGACGCCAAAATGACGGTCGGCGAGCGCACGCCACTGTTCGGGCGTGAAATCGATGGTCTGCGAGATGCCGTCGATCACGACAAAGTCGTTCCCGGCACCTTGCATCTTGGTGAATTTGAGCTTCATGCCGCTATTGTAGTGGAGAAGGTCGACGCGCATCCGGCCCCATCAATACACGCCGGGCTGGCCCTCTGGGCGCGTCTTGAAGCGCTTGTGCACCCAGTAGTACTGCTCCGGCATCTTCAGGATTTGCTCCTCGAGGAAGGCGTTCATGCGGCGCGCGTCGGCTTCGGGGTCGCCGCTCGGGTAGTTTTCCCAAATCGGAAAGACTTTCAAGCGATAGCCCTTGTAGTTGGGCAGCACCTCGCCGATGAAGGGAAGCACCTGGGCACGGCCGACCTCGGCCAGACGCGAAACCGACGTCAGGGTGCAGGTCGGTACGCCGAAGAACGGCACGAACACCGAATTGCGCGCGCCGTAGTCCATGTCGGCGGCCAGCATGACGGGCTTGCGCTTGCGGAACATGCGCAGCACGTCGCGGGCGCTGTCGCCGCGCGGGATCATCTCGGCGTCGAACCGCCCGCGCTGCTCGCGCGCCATGGCGTCGAACGCCGGGTTCGACATCGGCGTGTAGAGCGACGCGCACGGCCGGTCGAGCAGGTAATTGATGAAGACCGACGCCATCTCGATGCCCACGAAGTGAAAGCCCAGCAAGATTGTCGGGGGCATGTCCGGCGCCTTGAGGTCGACGGCCGAATCGACTTCGATGAGCCGCTCGAGCTTCTTGCCGTCGGCGAACCACTGCACGCTGCGCTCCGCGTAGCTTCGGATCGCATGCACGAACGACGCCTTGGCGACGCGCTCGCGCGTGGCGTCATCCCAGTGCGGAAAACACAGGCGCAGGTTGGTATGCACAACCCGCTTGCGCGAGCTGGGAATGGCGTAAAGCAGACGCCCCAGCCCCGCGCCGAAGCGCGCGACCCAGCTGTAGGGCAGCAGGTTCAGCCCGCGCAGCAGGCCGACGCTCAGGTAGTACCCGAAGGATTTCTTGGTAGTGGATGCCATGTCGCAAGCAGGATTTCTTCAGGGGCGTATAATAAGCGACATCGCCGAGTTAACTGACAACTTGCGGGGCGATTCGGGTGAGCGACCTTACCGGCAGCGCATCCGACCAATTTTCCGCTAAAGCGTCGCCGCTTCGCCTCCGATGACGGCAACGTGAGTCGCCAAATTCGTACAGAGGAGCCAGAAGTGGCGAACGATTATCTTTTTACCTCCGAATCCGTCTCTGAAGGCCACCCGGACAAGGTTGCCGATCAAATCTCCGACGCCGTTCTCGACGCCATCCTGACGCAGGACAAGTACGCACGTGTTGCCGCGGAAACGCTTTGCAACACCGGCCTCGTCGTGCTCGCCGGCGAAATCACCACGACCGCCACGGTGGACTATCAGCAGGTGGCGCGCGACACGATCCGCCGCATCGGCTACGACAACACCGACTACGGCATCGACTACAAGGGTTGCGCCGTGCTGGTGGCCTACGACCGCCAGTCGCCGGACATCGCCCAGGGCGTGGACCGTGCGCATGACGACAACCTCGATCAGGGCGCCGGCGACCAGGGTCTGATGTTCGGCTATGCGTGCGACGAAACGCCGGAACTGATGCCGCTGCCGATCTACCTGTCGCACCGTCTGGTGGAGCGTCAGTCGCAAGTGCGCCGCGACGGCCGCCTGCCGTGGCTGCGTCCGGATGCCAAGTCGCAGGTCACCATCAAGTATGAAAACGGCCGCCCGCACAGCATCGACACGGTCGTGCTCTCGACGCAGCACCATCCGGACATCGCGCTGGACGCGCTGCGCGAAGCCGTGATCGAGGAAGTCATCAAGCCGGTGCTGCCGGCCGACCTCATCAAGGGCGACATCAAGTTCCTGGTGAACCCGACCGGCCGTTTCGTGATCGGTGGCCCGCAGGGCGACGCCGGCCTCACGGGTCGCAAGATCATCGTCGACACCTATGGCGGCGCCGCGCCGCACGGCGGTGGCGCGTTCTCGGGCAAGGACCCCTCGAAGGTGGACCGCTCGGCAGCCTACGCCGGCCGCTACGTCGCGAAGAACATCGTGGCCGCCGGCCTGGCCTCGAAGTGCGTGATCCAGGTCTCGTACGCCATCGGTGTGGCACGCCCGACGTCGGTGATGGTCAACACTTTCGGCACCGGCAAGATCAGCGATCAGCGTATCGCCGAACTTGTCGAGAAGCACTTCGATCTGCGCCCGAAGGGCATCATCCAGATGCTCGACCTGCTGCGCCCGATCTACGAGAAGACGGCCGCCTACGGTCACTTCGGCCGTGAAGAGCCGGAATTCTCGTGGGAAGCGACCGACCGCGCCGACGCCCTGCTCGCCGACGCCGGTCTGCGCGCCGTGGCCTGAGCTGCATTGCACGCAAGCTGGCGCCAACCCGCCGGCACCGAAAGACACAACCCCCGCCCGGGTCGCCCCGGCGGGGGTTTTGTTTTCAAAGGCCAGCGACGGCGATATGGCCACAATATCGTTGCGTGATCACCGCGCCACGGCCGGTTTGCGACCCGGGCGCCGCGGTCATCGCAGAAATCGCCGGATCAGCATGCCGAATGCCTTGCCGTAGGGCGGATTGAGCAGCGCCGTGCCGTTCCAGCGCGACTGCCGGAAGATCGGTTTCTCCTTGGAGAACGTGCGAAAGCCCGCTTCGCCGTGATAGCCGCCCATGCCTGACGGTCCCACCCCGGCAAACGGCAGCGTATGCTCGGCCACGTGCAGCAGCGTGTCGTTGATCGTCACGCCACCGGAGATCGTGTTCCGGACCACGTGATCGATGCGCGTATTGTCGGTATCGAACACATAGAGCGCGAGCGGATGCGGCCTCTCGTTCACGTAGGCAATCGCCGCGTCCAGATCGTCATAAGGCACGACCGGCAGCAACGGCCCGAAAATCTCCTCTCGCATCACGCGCATGCCGTCGTGCACACCCGTGAGTACCACCGGGGGCATACGCCGGCGCGCCGCCTGCGGCTCGGCGTCGAAAAGCGCATGTGCCGTGGCACCCTGCGCCGTGGCCTCGCTCGCGAGGCCGGCCAGGCGCGCAAAATGCCGCGGCGACACGATGCTCGTGTACTGCGGATTGTCCACCGCATTCGGATAGAGCCGCGCCGCCGTCTGCCGTGCGGTCGTCAGGAAGGCGTCGAGTTTCTCGCGCGGCACCAGCACGTAATCGGGCGCGATGCAGGTCTGCCCCGCATTGACCAGCTTGCCGAACATGATGCGCTCCACCGCATGGTCCCAGCGTGCGCCCGGGCCGATGATGGCCGGCGACTTGCCGCCAAGTTCCAGCGTCACCGGCGTGAGATGCTCGCTCGCCGCGCGCATCACGTGATGCCCGATCGAGGTCGCGCCGGTAAACAGCAGATGATCGAATGGCAACGTGGAAAATGCGCGGGCGATCTGCGCGTCGCCGGTCACCACCGTCACCCATTCCGGCGCGAAGGTATCAGCCACGGCCGCCGCGAACACCTCCGCAAAGCGGGGCGTGATCTCCGAGACCTTGATCATCACGCGATTGCCCGCCGCCAGTGCGTCGGTGAGCGGGCCCACGGCGAGCAACAGCGGATAGTTCCAGGGCACGATCACGCCGACGACGCCCAGCGGCTGCGGCACGACCGACCGGCGTCCCGGCAGCAGCCACAGGTGCGCCCAACCGTGCGCCCCCCGCATCCAGCGCCGTGTGTGCGCGAGCGCATGCTTCAGGTTGCCATGCGCGGGAAACAGCTCGAGCATGTCGGTTTCCTGCGACGAGCGTCCGCCGAAGTCCGCGTCGATGGCGGTCGCGAACGCGTCGCGATACTTGTGCAGCATGGCCTGCAGCGCCTCGAGCTGTCGCTTGCGCATCGGCCAGTCGACGTGCGGCGACGCGTCGTGCGCTCGCCGCATGGCGTCGAAGCGCGGCAGCAATTGCGCGCGCGCGATGTCGTCGTCGACCGAGGTATCGAGTGTCATCGGCGTCGCCTCGTGCAGCCCGCCCGGTTCGTGATTGTGACCCATGCCCTGCTCCTCCCTGCCCGCACTGCGATGCGGGATTGCATCGTGTCGCGGCGTTGTTATGTCGATCTGTTATGTCGTGACGCGCGATGGACCATACCGGCATCGCATTCGTGTCAGCCCGCAGCGCCCGGGAACGCCCGGTCCAGCCACGCGCGCTGCACCGCCGTGGCGAGCGTGTCGGGCATCACCCCGTAGACACGTCCGCCGTGCGTGGCAAAACGGGTCTCGATGAAACCGTGTGCGAGCTCGATCGGGGCATGTTCGAGCAGCAACGCCGCCTGCGCGAGCAACACGATCTGCTGCGCGATGGCGCGCGCGCGCACCGCGTGCGTTGCCGGATCGGCGGCCAGCCACCCGTGGAGCTGCGCCAGCGCCGCGCGCAGTACCGCATGCGAGCCCACGCGTTCGGTCAGCCATTCGAACCAGCATTGGGCGACGTCGGGTTCACGACCGATCGCGCGCAACACGTCGAGACACATGACGTTGCCCGAACCTTCCCAGATCGAGTTGACGGGCGCCTCGCGGTACAGCCGCGCGAGCGGCCCCGTTTCCACGTAGCCGTTGCCGCCCCACACTTCCATGCACTCGCCGGCCAGTTCCAGCGCACGCTTGCATACCCAGAATTTCGCGGCAGGCAGCACCACGCGCCGCCATGCGCGCTCGACCGGCGAGTCGTCGTCAGCGGCGCTCGCATCGAACGCACGTGCCAGCCGCATCGCCAGCCACGTCGCCGCCTCCGATTCGAGCGAGAGATCGGCCAGCACCGCCGTCATCAGATCCTGGTCGACGAGCTTCGCGCCGAATGCCGCGCGATGCCTCGCATGGTGGATCGCCTGCACGACGCCCGCGCGCATCATGGCCGCGCTGCCGATCACGCAGTCGAGCCGCGTGTACGTCGCCATTTCGATGATGGTGGGAACGCCCCGACCCGGTGCGCCCACGCGCGTGCCAAACGCGCCCAGAAACTCGACCTCGCTGCTGGCGTTCGATCGATTGCCGAGCTTGTCTTTCAGGCGCTGCACCTGCACGGCATTCTTGCCGCCGTCAGGGCGATACCGGGGAACGAAGAAACACGAGAGCGCATCGGTGTCGCCCTCGCGCGCGAGAACCAGATGGGCGTCGCACTGCGGCGCCGAGAAGAACCACTTGTGGCCGACGAGCGAAAACTCGCCGCGACCGCCGTCGGTCGCCACCGTCGTGTTCGTGCGCACGTCGGAGCCGCCCTGCTTCTCCGTCATGCCCATGCCGACGAGCATGGCGTGCTTCTGCGCGAGCGGCACGTCGCGCGGGTCGTGCTGCGGCGCGAGCAGTTTGTCCTTGATCGAGGGGAACAGCGCGGCTTCCTTCATCAGCACCGGAATGCTCGCGAACGTCATCGTCGTGGGACACAACGCGCCGGCTTCGTTCTGCGCGTGCAGGAAATATGACGCCGTACGCGCCGCCATGACCCCGCCGCGCGGATGCGCCCAGGGCAGCGACTGCAATTGTGCACCGCGCAACAACCCCATCAGGGCATGCCACGCAGGATGAAACTCGACGTGATCGATGCGATTGCCTCGCGCGTCAAACGATTGCAGCTCCGGTTCGTGACGATTGGCCGCCTGCGCCCACTGCTGCACTTCCGCCTCGCCCAGACGCGCGCCCTGACGATGCAGTTCCTTCGCATGCCAGTCGGCATCGAAGACGGCAACGGCGGCCTGCAACGCCGTGTCGGTCGCGTAGAGGTTGTAGTCGACGAGCGGCGGTACCTGATTGGTCACGTCGTGGGTCTGCCAGGCTTCAGTCATCCGTGTCTCCATGGGTCATGTATCGGACGGTCACCCGAGGCGATCATTTCATCATAGCGGTTGGCGTCGGACGTTCGCAGAAATTAGAGGAATGCTTCACTTGCCCCCCGCGCACACGGTTTGTCTGCCTACAATGAGTGCCGCCGCGAATTGACGCTTTGGCGCCGAGAAGCCCCGCCGCGAAGTGCCGCCCGTCAGAGGTGTGCCCGCCGCTGGTCGCGCGATGCGCAGCATGGCATCACGCACGAAGAGAAGCGCCACGACAAGTCGAACGACACGCCGTGCGGAGCGAATCCGTCGGCCAAAAGAAAGCGGCCGGACAGCCGCGCAACAGCGATAGCAGTGCCCATCCAAGGGAGGATGACAGCATGGACTACGACTACGTCATTGTCGGCGGCGGTTCGGCCGGTTGTGCACTGGCCGCGCGACTGGCCGACGGTGCGCCGCAGTGCACGATCGCGCTCATCGAGGCGGGTCCGCCCGACGACAGCTTTCTCGTTCGCCTGCCGCTGGGACTGGCGGCACTCGTGCCGTTTCGCTCGCGCCGCAACTATGGCTATCGCACCACGCCCCAGGCGGGATTGGGTGGCCGCCAGGGTTACCAGCCACGCGGACGTGGCCTGGGCGGGTCCAGCTCGATCAACGCCATGATCTACACGCGCGGCCACCCCGACGATTACAACGACTGGGCGCAGGCCGGGTGCGACGGCTGGGGATGGAGCGACGTGCTTCCCTACTTCCGCCGCAGCGAGAACAACGAACGCAACACGCATGGCACCGACGCGTGGCACGGCAGCGGAGGTCCCCTCAACGTTGCCGACCTTCGCACGATCAACCCGTTCTCGCGTCATTACGTCGACGCCGCGCGTGAGGCCGGATTTCCGGTGACCGACGATTTCAACGGTCCGCAGTACGAAGGCGCGGGCATCTATCAGGTGACGCAAAAGGATGGGCAACGCTGGAATGCGGCGAGCGCCTATCTGCATGGAAAATCGCGCGCGAACCTGCATGTCATCACCGACGCGCTCGTGCAGCGCATCGTCTTCGACGGCAAGCGCGCGACTGGCGTCAAGCTGCAACGTCGCGGCGCGCTCGAGACGATTCGCGCCCGCGCCGAAGTGGTGCTGAGCGCCGGCGCGTTCAACTCGCCGCAGCTGCTCATGTGCTCGGGCATTGGCCCCGCCGCACAACTTCGCGCACACGGTGTGGCCGTGCTCGTCGACGCGCCGGGGGTGGGAGAGAACCTGCAGGACCACATCGACTTCATCATCAACAAGTACGTTGCGCACCGCGAACTGGTCGGCTACACCCCGGCGGGGCTCTGGCATCTGCTCACGCAGGGTTTCGAATATCTGCGCACACGCCGCGGGCTGTTCGCGAGCAACGTGGCCGAAGCCGGTGGTTTCCTGAAGAGCGATCCGGCGCTCGCGCGGCCGGATCTTCAGATGCACTTCCTGGTCGGGGTTTGCGACAACCACAATCGCCGCTTGCATCTGCCGCGCGGGCTGTCGCTGCACGCTTGCGTATTGCGGCCCAGGAGCCGCGGGCGCGTGACGCTTGCCTCGGCGGACATGCGCGACGCGCCGCGCATCGACCCCGCTTTCCTGCAGGCGCAGGAAGATGTCGATACCTTGCTGCGCGGCGTACGCGTCATTCGCCGCATCCTCGCGGCGCCATCGCTCGCACGATTCGGTGGGCGGGAGTTGCACACCCGCGGCGTGGAATCGGATGAAGCGCTGACCGCGCTGATCCGCGAACGCGCCGACACCATCTATCATCCGGTCGGCACCTGCCGGATGGGCAGCGATGCGACGTCGGTCGTCGACCCGGCGCTGCGGGTGCGTGGCGTGGAGGGCCTGCGCGTCGTGGACGCGTCGATCATGCCCACGCTCATTGGCGGCAACACCAACGCGCCATCGATCATGATCGGCGAGAAGGCGGCCGACCTGATGCTCGCGCACGCCATCGGCTCGCCGCAGGCAAACGCCGCCGCCGCGCGCGCGTCGTCGACACCGTCGGAAGGTACGCCGGCCTTAGCCGCCCGGATACAGCCACAGACCTAGGAACGGCTCGCCCCACAGCGCGCTCGCCAGCGCGCCGAGACTCAGCCACGGTCCGAACGGCAACGGTGCACGCACGGCGCGACCGCGCCAGAGCGCCAGCACGGCAAAGGCGAGCGTGGCCGCGGTGGCGCCGAACGCGAGCATCAGCGGCACGCCAACCCAGCCGAGCCACGCACCGCACGCGGCCACGAGCTTGGCGTCGCCCCCGCCCAGACCGTCCTGACCGGTCAGCGCGCGGTACGCGCCGGCCATCGTCCACATCGCCCCGTATCCCAGCGCGGCCCCGGTCACGGAGGCGTCGACGGGCAGCGTCACCCCCGCGGCGCTGCACAGCAGTCCGGCCCACACCAGCGGCAACGTCAGCGCGTCGGGGAGCAGGCGTGTGTCCACGTCGATGAGCGCGAGCGCCAGCATCGTCGCGCCGAACCCACACCAGGCGAGCATGGGCAGATACTGCCTCGAAGGCAGAAAGTGCCACGCAATCGCCGCGAACATGGCCGCCACCGTCACTTCGACGAGCGGATATCGCATGGAGATCCTTGCGCCGCAACCGGCACAGCGTCCGCGCAGCCAGAGGTAACCAAGTACGGGGATGTTGTGCCGCAGGGCGATGCGCGTCTCGCAACGCGGACAGCGCGATGGCGGCCAGGCCAGATTGAAACGTGGCGCAACCGGCGGCAATTGCCCAGTCCATTCGGCCACCTCGCGCGCCCATTGCGCTTCGAGCATGCGCGGCACACGATGCACAACCACGTTCACGAAGCTTCCGACGAGCAGGCCGAACGACCCCATCATCGCCACCGCGACATCGTTGGGCAATGCGTACAGCGCCTGCCAGAGCGGATCGAGTGACGACGGCATCGTCAGAACATCGTGCGAGCGTATTCGCCCGCCGCATGACCGATCTGCAACATGCCGCCGACCGTGAAGATGATGGTCAGGCCCACGAGCGCCAGCAACACCGAGCGCAGGGTCGCCGAACGCAGTTTGATGCGCTCGGCCACCTCCTCGATCGTCATCAGCCCGATCTTGCGGATGCCGGCGTCGAAGTTGGTCCGCCCCGAATACTCGACAAGCCGGTCGAAGATCTCTTCATTGAAGATGCCCGTGTCCATCGCCTTGATCATGCTGCGTTCGCTCTTGAGCGAGGCGCGCATGCGCAGCAAATGCCATCGCAGCCAAGGCGACGCACGCCCGAGCAGCAGGGAGATGGCGTCGAACACCGAGGTCTTCGCGCCGGTCAGGGCAGCGAGCGCGACCAGAAACTCGCCCGCCCGCACGTCGCGGTACACGGCGTAGGGGCCGATGGTATCGACGCGCTGGCGCAACGGCCCCGTCCACCGACTGAACGACAGCGACATCAGGACGACGAGCGCGACCGGCACGCCGTAGAGCAGCGGCCACCAGTTGGCGACGAAGCGCGACATGGCGTACAGTCCCGCGCCGACGAGTGGGAATTTCTCCGGCGGCATGATCTCCGTCATGATCGGCATCATGCCGTATGCCACGCCGAGCTGAATCGCGGCGAGCAGCACCGACATGAAGATCGGCAGCGCCACGGCGCCGGCAATGGCCGCGCGCGTCTGTTGCTGGAGCGTGACCACGCGCGCGAGGAATCGCAGCGTGCCGGGCAGGTCACCCTTCTCCCCTGCCGCGATGACGACCAGGTCTTCGTCGGGGATGGTGCCCGCCCATGACTTCTGCAGATTCTTCGAGCTCGCGCGGTCGCGCCAGACGGCGTAAAGCGGCGCCATCGGATTGCGGCGCTCCTTGGCGCGCGCATACCGGCGCGAGAAGAGCTCGAACGGATTGGCGCCGTCTTCGATGGCGTCGGCGAAATCGCTGTAGAACTTTGCGCGGCTCTTGCGAAATCGCCGCTTCGCCTTCGCCAGTCCCGGATAGGGATCGCGATCGGCGGTGAGCCTGGCGAGCAGGCGGTTGGCAGCTTCGATCATGAGAGGAACCCGGAGGTGTCAGACATGGCGCGCCCGCGCTCACACACAGGCGAGCCGGCGCGACGCGGCACCGCCCGGCGACGCCGTCTGACGAAGATGAAATTTCTTGAGCTTGCAGAAGGCCGCTTCGACGTCGCGCGGATCGACGAGACCCTGCGACATCTTGAATATCGCGTGCTCCATCGCCGACTTGCCGGTCATGTTCGGGCTGGCGAGATCGCCGTCGTGGCTCGCGCGCCAGTGGCGCTCCGCCTCCCAGAACTGGCCGGCGCGCAACAGCTCCAGCAACTCGTCGGTCAGCTCGCACACTTCGGCGACGACCGTCTGCCCACTGGTGCCGCGCCCGTGACACCGCTCGCAACCCGGCCCCTCCACGCGCAGCGCCGCGGCGTCAACGCCCAACGCACCGATGATCGCGAGCGTGGCATCGTCGAGCCGTTCGCGCGCGGGCCGCTTGCAGTGCTCGCAGAGCACCGGAATGAGCTTCTGATAGATGATCGCCGTGAGAAAATTCGGCGCGGCCACGGCGGCCAGCGGCATGCCGATCTCGTCGCTCACGAGGCGCGACACGATTCCGAACGCGCTCGACGCATGCACGGTCGAGAGCACCTGATGGCCCGTCTCCGTCATCGACTTCGCGAACGACCCGGTCTCCGCGTCGCGAATCTCGCCCGGCATGAGCTTGTCCGGATCTCCCCGCAGCAGCACCTTCGCGGCGGCGCCGAACGCGGAATCTCCCGGACCGTCTTCCGCACGACGCTGAATCGGGATCTGCGTCATGTGTGGCTGGATGTACTCGACGGGATCCTCGATGGAGAAGAATTTCTTGCCGGAGTCGCGCTCGTACGTCATGAGCGTGCGCAGCGTCGTCGACTTTCCCGACCCCGTCTCGCCCGCGATGACGGTCAGCCCGGGGCTGCGATGCACCGCGTCTTCCAGGATCTCGATCTGGTCGGCGGAGTAACCGAGTTGCGCGAGCGTAAGCACGTCGCCTTCCGTCGCCTCGTTCACGAGCAGGCGCAGCACCACGTCCACCCCGCGATTCTCCTTCACGCTCTGGAAGCGCAATTGATACTTGCGCTGGCGCAGCGTGACCGGAATGGAGCAGCTCTGGTGCTGCGCTTCGTCGAAATGATTGTGGCTGCGACTGCTCGGATCGGCCCGCGAGTTGTACGCAGCGGACACAGCATCGAGCATCGCGTGATAGTCGCGTGCGAGACGATCGCTCTCGCCCGTCACGCGCAGCTTGCCATGAATGCGCATGCGCACCCGTACCTGGCGATTGTCGCGAAATTCGAAGTGAATGTCCGACGCCCCCGCGTCGATGGCACGCTCGATGATCAGATCGAAATTTCGATAGGCCCCGGTGCGGCGCTCGTCGTGCCGGTCGTCGCCGTCGCCCTGCTGCTGCAGGCGTGACTGCATCAGCAGGATTTCTTCGGTGGTGCCGACGTAGATGCCCTCCAGATCGAGGCGATGCCTGGCGCGCACCGCCTGGTCGAAGCGTTCGAGCAGATCGGAGCCCTGTGTGCGCAGGAATGTCGTGTGTTCGAGCAACACCAGATACAGGCGCGGCTTCATCGCCACGAGGACCAGCGAGCCGTGCTCGGCACCCGCCAACGTGATGCCGAGGTCCTGCCGCCAGCCGAACGCCTGGATCTCCGGCTCGCGCAGGTCGGCAATGGGCTGGGCCATGACGCGCGCACCGGAGCGGCGCCCCAGACGCAGCAGCGCAGCGCGCAGACGCTCAGCGAGGGGACGCATAGGACAACTCCGGCGACGCCCGTCCGCCCGCCGAACGATCCTCGGCCTGCTCCGGCGCCACGGGCGCGGCGCCGAACGTGTTGGGCAGCAACAGGCGGCGCCGCTGCGCCCCACGACGCACGTCGACGAAATCGTCGCCGATGGCCACGATCTGCCAGTCGCCCACCTTGTCGCCGCGGGTCACGTTGCGGCCATAGCGGCCGTCCACGCGAAGATAGGCGACCGTCGTGTTCTCCACGCCGTAGATGAAGAGCAGCTCGGGCGGCACGTCGGGGCGCGCCGGTCTCGCCACAGCCGCCCCCGGTACCTTGTGGGCGGCCTGCGCCTCCCCGGCATCCTTCGCGGCCTGCGCCGCCTGCGACGCCTTCAGATGCGCGCGCGCGAACGCGTCGATGGTCTCTTCGGCGTGCGCGCCGGCAGCCGTCGCGAGCATGCACGGCGCGACCAGCAGCACCACGCATGCCGGGTGGAAGGACTTAATGGACATAGTAGGTTCCTTGGGCGGAGAAGACGGGTTTGCCGTCGTCGATCACGACCTTCAGCTCGGAGAGCGACATGTTGCCCGCCCGCATCATCAGGCCGGCGACCGAATCGACGAATGCCAGATGCCCGGCCATCTTCCATTCGCCTTTCGACAGCGGAGGCGGCACGTCGTCGCGCGACGTCACGCCCGGCGGCACGGGCACGAGCGGTTCGGGCATCGTGAGCGCGATGTCCATGCCGTAGTCGCCCAACGCCTGAAGTCGTGCGCCAGCGGTGCGCAGGAATTGATTTCGTGGCACCGGCGTAACGCGCGCCTCGCCGTCGTCTTCCAGCGACTCGATCTCGTTCCGGGCCGAGGCATCGCCTTTCGCGGCGCCCAGCGACGCCACCACGGTGCTCGCCGCATGCGCCTCGTCCGGCGCGATCGAGACGGTTTCGCGAGCGTGGTCCAGATCGACGATCCTGGCATCGGGCCGTTGCGACAGGAGCAGGTCGAAGGTGCCGCCGTCACGACGGCGCCAGTCGATCTCGCATCGTTGCGCCTTGCAATCGATGCTCGCCGGTCGCCATCCGCCGGCATTCGCCGGCAACTGCTGCACGACACGCTGCAAGTGCCGCGCGTACGACGCGCCGGCCGAGAACGGCTCCGCCGCGATGGCCCGCGCCAGCGCCTGCCGGTACGCTTCGATCGGATCGACCCGATTGGCGGCCGCGCGTTTGGCCTGTTGCGCGTCGTCGTACCATCGCCACCCCCACCATCCGGCCGCCGCCACGACCAAGAGCATGACCAGCACACCGCCCGCGAGCCGGATGGCCCGCGTGGGCAAGGCCTTCCGCACCGGCTTCAGACGCGCCTGCGCAAGCGCTTCGTGCCCGGAGGAAGCGACGATGTCGTCAAGCGTCAGCACCACGTCGGCATGCGGCAGATTGGCGCGTTGGACGCCCGCAATTTTCACCGGCCCGTCGACCTCGGCACACCATTGCTCGAGACGCGGCCTGATCTGCTCGGCCGGCACACTCAGATCGAGCTCGGGACGCCGGTCCCGAAGCGTGACGAACAGGATCATGGCCGGATCGTCGGGGTCGGGATGCAGGAAGGCGACGTTCGGTCCGTCGACGAGCGCGCCGAGCAGGCACGCCAGCGCGGGGCCGCCAGGCTCGGTGCCGTCGGCGGCGTGCGTGGGCAACGACACAAGACCCACGGTACGTGTCCCCGCGCCGTCGTCGATCACGACGAAGTGCGAGGCGTCGCGGCTGCGAGCGAGACTGCGGATCTCGGCCATCTCCTTTTGCAGCCCGATGAGCGTCTCCCACTGCGCGCCCACGACCAGGTGATTCGACAATGCGCGCCCCATGTCACACGCCCTCGGTCAGTTCCGGCGAGATCAGGATCACGATCTCGTTCACGCGCTGGTGCGCCTCCTTCGTGCCGCCCTGGTAGTTGAAGATGCCGTCGCGGTCGGTGCTGTCATCCTTGCGGCGAAAGCCGCTGAGCACAAGCGTATCGCCCGATTTGAGCGAAGCGCGCTGCATCGTCTGGACCGACGCGGTCAGCGGCAACTGCATGAACGTGCCAATGCCCAGGCCGTCGTCGCTGCGATCGCGCCGATCTCGCCGGTCCCGCGCATCGCCGTCGTCGCGGATGTCCACGCGCGGTCCCTTGCCGTCGTCACCCAGCCGCACGCGCGCGCTCGCGCCGTCGCCACCGCTCTCCGACTCCTTGCCCGTGCGCAGGTTGATCTTCTCGAGCCGCTTGAGATCGGACATATCGATCTGCACCTGAAGCATCACGCTGCGGTTATCCATCAGCGTGGGCAGCAGGTTCATGACGAAGCCCGTGGT
Source organism: Pandoraea sp. E26 (assembly GCF_000681415.1). Taxonomy (NCBI): domain Bacteria; kingdom Pseudomonadati; phylum Pseudomonadota; class Betaproteobacteria; order Burkholderiales; family Burkholderiaceae; genus Pandoraea; species Pandoraea sp. E26. The sequence continues at coordinate 42,236 of NZ_AYXJ01000032.1, read as the reverse complement.
CAGCACTGCCTGTTCGGCCGTGACCACCGCCTGCCCACCGTAGTTGCCCGGCGTCATCTTCGTTTGCGCGACAAAGCCCTGATTCTGCGTGACGGCCACCGGCGCGGGCTGGTTGTTCAACGTGACCACCGTGGTGTCGATCACCGTGCTCACGCGCCCCTGCTGACTGAGCGCCTTGAAGAATGCCGTGGAGCCGGCCAGGCGCCCGTTCGGAATCTTGGTGAGACTCAGGCCGCCGCGATCGCCCATCAAACCGCCGCTCAGCGCCGGACCTGACAAGCCCGCCACCAGGCCGCTCGCGGACTGGTACACCAGCTTCCAGTCGATGCCGGCCGCCGAACGCTCGGTCAAATCGACGGAATAGACCTGCACCCGGAGTTTCACCTGCCTTCCAAGTACGGCGTTCTCGGCGTCGATGTAACGCGCGACCCGTTCGACGACGTCCGCCGTATCGGTGACGACGAGCGAACTCGTGACGACCGACGGCGTCACGCGCCCGCCCGGCGAGAGCATGTCCGTCACGGTCTTGACGAGGTCCGCCCAATAGTCGAGTTCCGACGCCACGGTGACGTTCGCATCGGCGTTGAAGCTCAGGTCGACACCGCCCGGCGTGCCGCCCCCGCCGCCGTCGGTCGAACCGCGATCGGCCTTCATCTTCGAGGCCTTGCCGACCGACGCGCGATACGACGAACTGCCGGGCATCATCTTGATCTGGAAGGTCTGCGTGACATAGCGCGCGAACTGCACCACGCCGTCGCGATAGCGCCAGTGGGTGCCCGACCGGTGGGCGATGGTATCCAGCAGGCCGGAGAGCGTGCCCTGGTATTGCAGCGGCACGGCAGGCTCGCCCGACTCGGTGCAGTTCACCTGAAAGAGGGCACCGGCACCATGACCGACGGATCCGCCTGGTCCGCTCCTGCCGTCGCGCAGGTCGCGGCCCATGTCGCCGGCGGTGTCGCACGCCACGTCGGAAGCCAGGCGAATCGTCAGCCCGTTGCCACGCGCGACCTGCGCGAGCAACACCGACATGGGCAGCGGGGCGCCGGTCGAGAAGCGCACATTGCGCTTGAAGAATTCGGGAAGTGCGACGGTCGCGCTCACGGCAACCGATTTCTTCGACAGCCACGCGCCGTCGACGTGCTCGATGGCGCGGATCGGCGGCGCCGAGTGCGTTGCCATCGACGACTGTGCGGCCGCACGCGTCTCGGTGACGTTCTCGTCCGTCCTGGTCAGCATCCCCGGCGTGCCGCACGCCGCCAGTAACGTGATGGCGCACAACACGCCGAGTCGCTTTCTCATGGATTACCGCTTCCGTAGTCATTGGCCGCGCGAGACGCGGCACTTGTCATTGTGTGGCGTGCACCACGCGCAGCACGCGGTTGGCGTCGTACACCTTCACGCGAATCGGCGCGTCCGTGTTCTGCAGCGAGCGCACGATCTGTTCGACGATGCCGAGAAAGTCCCCGCGAAACGTGGCCGGATACTCGATCGGGAAGTCGCGCTCGATTTCCCACGCGAGCTGCCAGCCGTGGCGCTCGGCGTAACGCCGCATGGCCTGCGAGATGCGGCCGTCCGCCGGCCGCAGCACGAGTTCGAGACCGGCCGCGCCAGGCGACGGCGAGGCCCCCGGTGGCGCCACAAGGCGCTGAGCGCCGCCGACGGGCGCCGGCCGGAGATCGCCGCCGCGCGCCTCCAGCGCCTGCCCGGCCTGGCTCGGACGGCGGTTTGCCGGCGTCTCGGGGTCGGCGCCGGCCGCCTGCGTGAGCGGCTTGTGACTCGCGAACGTCCACGTCGCACCGGGCGCCGACGCCCCCGCTTCGAGCGCGTGCACCGGCGACATTCCGCTACCCAGCGCCGCCAGGAGCGAGGCAATACGCATGCCGGAAAGAGTCATGTTCGGTCCGCCTCCATATCAGGTCCCCCGGGAACCCTTCTCATCCGGCGATCGTGAAGTCCAGATCCGCCTGCGTGACGTCGCTGCCGCCGTTCGATTTGCACGCGTCCACGATCTTGGTCTTGTCGACCGCGTCGCCCTTCTTGATTTCCGCGCCGTTGATGCTCAGTGTGGCGAACGTGCCGATCATCTTGGCGGCGAATTCCTCGCACTGCGCGCTGGGATAGCCGACCGACTTGACCATCACGCCGCTGGACGGATACGTGGTGCCCGGCACCGGATTGATCGTGATGTTGCCGCCGAAGCGATTGAGCAGCGACTTGCCGCCGTTGGTGCGATTGAACGGTTCCGCCACGGCCATCTCCAGGATCTTTTCCGGGGTCGATTGCGTCGTGAGGATGCCCGAGGCCACACCGTTCTGCACGGCCAGCGCCGACATCTGCCAGTCCTTCATTTCCTGCGAGAGCTTCACGCTGTTCATGAGCCGCGGCACACCGACCATCGCGCCGGCCATGATCAGGCCCATCACGGCGACGGCGACCGAGAGTTCCACCAGGGTGACGCCGCGCTGCCGGCGCTGACGCAGTCGTTGAATCCGGGGTGTATTGCGTTTCGCGATGGCGTTTGCGTCGGTACGTACAGTCATTTTTCCGATCCGAATTTTCGAGAGGTTGAAAGAAACGACGCCGCGCTCCGAGATACCTCGCTCGCGACGACAGGGCCGATTTATGCCCCAACGCCGAGCCTCGCGTTGTGGCGTGCAGCACGCGTCTTTCGCAAATTGACATTGGGCGCAAGCAAGAAGTCGCCCATCCATGCGCCATTTCCGACACCGCCGTGCGCACCGCGAAAACCGTTCCGATACGGACGAAACGCACGCCAATACGAACGCGCGAACGCATGCGGCCCACGTGGCGGCGGGCGAGAGGTCAGAAAAAAATCAGAATGTGACTAGACGCAAGCCGAGGACTCACAAAGGCGAGCGCAAACGGGGGAATTCAGCAGATTCACAAGCCGGATGACACGGCCGGATGAGGGTAAGGGTGTGGAGTGAGTTCGGCGGGCGCATCGCCGCGTTTTCGGCCGGCGTCGCTGGCCACCTTGTCGCCGGGCAGCGCGAACGACGCTGCCCGCACGGCTCACTCCACCTTCATCCCGGCCAGTTCGGGCCTGCCCGGCGGGTAGGTCAGCTTCAGTTCGGTCAACGCGTGCACCAGCAACTCGGCCACCATCAGGTTGCGGTGGCGTTTCGAATCGGAGGGCACGATATACCACGGCGCATATTCCGTCGAGGTGGCCGATAACGCTGCCTCGTACGCCCTGGTGTACTGCGGCCAGAAGCTGCGTTCCTTGAGATCGTTCAGCTCGAATTTCCAGTGCTTGTTCGGATCGTCGATACGCTCCTGCAGGCGCTTGCGCTGCTCTTCCGAGGAGATGTACAGGAAGCACTTGATGATGTGCGTGTGGTTGTCCGAGAGCAGACGTTCGAACTGATTGATGTGCTCGTAGCGGCGCTTGCATTCGTCGGCATCGATCCAGTCGTGCACGCGCGTGATGAGCACGTCTTCGTAGTGGCTCCTGTTGAAGATCACGAGTTCGCCCGCCGCGGGCACCACCCTGTGCACGCGCCACAGGAAGTCACGCGCCAGCTCGATGGGTGTCGGCGCCTTGAAGTTGGCTACGCGAATGCCGAGCGGGTCGACATTCTGAAAGACGGCGCGAATGGTGCTGTCCTTGCCGGCGGTGTCCATGCCCTGCAGCACCAGCAGTACGCGATGCTTGCTGTTGGCGTGCAGGATCGTCTGCAATTCGTCGAGCTTGAGGGCCAGCTCGGCCATGCGCACCTTGTCGTCATCCTTGCTGTCGCCGGCGAACGGCTTGTCGGCCGGATCGAATGCCGACAGGTCGAGCTTCTTGCCGAGCGCTACGCGGTATTTCTCGAACATCGCCAACTCCTCGTGACATGCCTGGCCGGCCAACCGGCAGTATCTCGCACTTTGCGCGGGTCATAGAAAAAGCGCCCCAGTTCAGTCGCGCGCAAAAAAAGCGCGGTGCCGTGAGGCAACCGCGCGTTTTCCTTCAGGCCACCGGGGCCGAAGCGGCGTCCGGATCGGAACGCCGATCATGAGCAAATGCCGGATGAGCCGCTTGAGGCAGCGTTCGCGTGGAACGGCCCGGCCGACTCAGGCGCCGAGCTTCTTCTTGAGCAGTTCGTTGACCTGCGCCGGGTTCGCCTTGCCCTTGGTGGCCTTCATCGCCTGACCGACCAGCGCGTTGAACGCCTTCTCCTTGCCCGCGCGGAATTCCTCGACGGACTTGGCGTTGGCCGCCAGCACTTCGTCGATGATCTTCTCGATCGCACCGGTGTCCGTGATTTGCTTCAGCCCCTTCGCCTCGATGATGCGATCGGCGGCGGCGTCGTCGGTGGCACGCTCCTCCCACATCAGTTGGAAGACTTCCTTGGCGATCTTGTTCGAGATCGTGTTGTCGGCGATGCGTGCGAGCAATCCGGCCAGTTGGGCGCTCGAGACCGGGCTGGCCTCGATGGTCAGGTCTTCGCGATTGAGCAGCGACGACAGCTCGCCCATGATCCAGTTCGCGGCCGGCTTGGCGCTCGCCTTGCCGGCCTTGGCGACCACGGCTTCGAAGTAGGCGGCCTGCGCCTTCGACTGCGTGAGCACCGCGGCGTCGTAGTCGGACAGGCCATACGTTTCGACAAAGCGCGCCTGCATGCCCGCAGGCAGCTCGGGCAGCGCGGCGCGCACGCGATCGATCCATTCGCTGTCGATCACGAGCGGCATCAGGTCCGGGTCCGGGAAGTAGCGGTAGTCGTGCGCGTCTTCCTTGCTGCGCATCGAACGCGTTTCCTTCTTGTCCGGATCGTACAGACGCGTTTCCTGCACCACTTCGCCACCATCCTCGATCAGTTCGATCTGACGGCGCACTTCGTACTGAATCGCTTCTTCGAGAAAGCGGAACGAGTTCAGGTTCTTGATCTCGGCGCGCGTGCCGAACGCCTTCTGGCCGACGGGCCGCACGGACACGTTCGCGTCGCAACGGAACGACCCTTCCTGCATGTTGCCGTCGCAGATCCCGAGCCACACGACCAGGCCGTGCAGCGCCTTGGCGTAAGCCACGGCCTCGGCCGCGCTGCGCATGTCGGGTTCGGTCACGATCTCCAGCAGCGGCGTGCCGGCGCGGTTCAGATCGATGCCCGTCATGCCCGCGAAGTCCTCGTGCAGCGACTTGCCCGCGTCTTCCTCCAGGTGCGCGCGCGTGAGCGTGACGACCTTTTCATAAGCCTCGCGGCCGGTGCGCGGGTCGGCGTCGACCTGAATCTTCAGCGAGCCGCCCTGCACCACCGGGATCTCGTACTGGCTGATCTGATAGCCCTTGGGCAGATCGGGATAGAAGTAATTCTTGCGCGCGAAAATGCTGCGCGGCGCGATCGTGGCGCCAATGGCCAGACCGAACTCGATCGCGCGCTCCACCGCGCCGCGATTGAGCACGGGCAGCACGCCCGGCAGCGCCAGATCCACCGGGCAGGCCTGCGTGTTGGGGGCGGCGCCGAACTGCGTCGACGCGCCCGAGAAAATCTTGGAAGCGGTGGAGAGCTGTGCGTGCGTCTCCAGACCAATAACGACTTCCCATTGCATAAGGTTCACCCTGTCTCAACTTGTCGGCGTGGCGCGCTCGCCCCGCCGTCGACGCCAGTCGCCCCCACGTGGGGAACGCCCCGGCCTGTTCTTCCTTTGCGTCGAGCCGACCTGCCTGCCCGCGCGTCAACCCACGAGCCCGTTCGCCGATCACCCGCCGATCACCTGCCGGTCATCCGCCGGTCATCCGCTACGGCTCCGACTCCTTACGACCCTTACGACCCTTACATCCCTTACGAACGACCGGTCACCGGCGCGTATCCGCCGCGCAAATCCCCGAGCGCGGATCGAAGCTCACCGGCCAGGCGTTCTGGTAAATGCCCGGCGTGCAGTACGACTCGCAATTGGCATGCCCGATCGTCACGTTGCCCGGGTCCTGCCAGATGAGCAGCTGGCAGTTGCCGCGGTTCGCGCGCAGCTCGATGCTCGGGCGCCATTTCGTCTGGTGGAAGTCCGCCAGATTGAAGTGACAGCTGCCGCGATTGCCGACCCACAGACGCCAGTCGAGCGTCTGCACCTGGTTGGCCGACACCTTGAGCGTCGCCTGTTCGCGAAAGCCGTCTTCGTCCGTCTGCGAGCAATAGCCCGACAGATTGATCTCGCGGTAGGCAATGGGCGTGGGCCGCCCGATCGGCAACGAGCACGACGCGAGCGTGAGCGCCATGCCCGCCAGCGCGAGCACCTTTGACGCCACACCGGCCGGCCCGGCAATGCCGGCGCGCGCGAGAGAGAGCCTGGTCGACACTTGGGGGGCACGCATGATCAGACGCCCGTCGGCGCACGCTTGTGCCAGTCGGTCGCGCGCTGGAACGCGTCGGCCACTTGCAACAGGCGGGCTTCGTCGAAATAGTTACCGATGAGCTGCAGGCCGACCGGACGCGCGTCGCGTCCCTGCCCGACCGGCAGGCTCATCCCCGGCAGACCCGCCAGACTCACCGACAGCGTGTAGATGTCGGCCAGGTACATCTGGACCGGATCGGCGCTCTTCTCGCCGAGGTTCCACGCCACCGACGGCGCCACCGGTCCCATGATCACGTCGCACTGGGCAAACGCGTTCTGGAAGTCCTGCGCGATCAGGCGACGGATCTTCTGGGCCTGCAGGTAGTAGGCATCGTAGTAACCGTGCGAGAGCACGTACGTACCAACGAGAATGCGGCGCTTGACCTCGGTGCCGAAGCCTTCGGCACGCGACTTCTTGTACATGTCGAGCAGGTCGCGGTACTGCGCGGCGCGGTGGCCGAAGCGCACCCCGTCGAAACGCGACAGGTTGGACGACGCTTCGGCGGGAGCCAGCACGTAGTACACGGGGATCGACAGTTCCGTCTTCGGCAGCGAGACGGGCACGCGCACGGCGCCGAGCTTCTCGAATTCGCTCAGGGCCGAGTCGATGGCGGCACGCACGTCGGCGTCGAGGCCTTCGCCGAAGTACTCGGACGGCAGACCGATGCGCAGACCGGCCAGCGGCTTGTCGGCCGTGGCGCCGTCGAGCGGCTTGCCCAGACCGCGCGCGAAATCCTCGTCGGCGCGCTCGAGGCTGGTCGAATCACGCGCGTCGAAGCCGGCCATGCCGTTGAGCATCCACGCGCAGTCCGCGGCGCTGTGCCCGAACGGTCCCCCCTGATCGAGCGACGAGGCAAACGCGATCATGCCGTAACGCGACACGCGGCCATAGGTCGGCTTGATGCCCGTCACGCCGCAAAAGGCGGCCGGCTGACGGATCGAGCCGCCGGTGTCGGTACCGGTGGCTGCCGGGGCGAGGCGCGCGGCCACGGCGGCAGCCGACCCGCCGGACGAGCCCCCCGGCACGGCGCGCGTGTCCCAGGGGTTTTTCACCGGGCCGAAGTGCGAGTTTTCGTTCGACGAGCCCATGGCGAACTCGTCCATGTTCGTCTTGCCCAGCGTGACCATGCCGGCATCGGCCAGACGCTCGACGACGGCCGCGTCGTAGGGGCTCACGTAGTTTTCCAGCATGCGCGAGCCGGCGGTGCTGCGCCAGCCGCGGGTGACGAAAACGTCCTTGTGCGCAACGGGAATGCCCAGCAGCGGCTGGTTCGCGCCGTCGCCGGCGGCAATGCGGGCGTCAGCCGCGCGCGCCTGCGCGAGGCTCGCCTCGGCGTCGACGTGCACGAAGGCATTCAGGTCGGCCGCACCGGCAATGCGGTCCAGGTAGTGCTGGGTGAGCTCGACGCTCGAGACGCGCTTGGCGTCGAGCGCGGCGCGCAAATCCTGCAGATGAATCAGATCTTGTTCCATGGTGGCTGCTGTACTGGGTGGCGCGTGAGGGAGTGCGCGGTACCGCTCGGCGCGGCACGACGCGGATACGCGAGCGCCCGGCGTGCGGCCCGGGTCGGGCTCGCGTGGCCCGCCGGACTCATTCGATGACCTTCGGCACCAGATAGAGGCCGTCCTGAACGGCGGGCGCCGGACGCTGGTTCGCGTCGCGGTCGACCACCTCGGTCACGGCATCGGCGCGCAGCCGCTGAGCCACCGCCTGAATTTGTTCGATCGGATGCGCAAGCGGTGCCACCCCGGCCGTGTCGACCGACTGCATCTGCTCGACGAGCGCAAAGAAGCCGTTGAGCTCCTTTTCCATGTGAGCCGCCTCGTCATCGGCCAGCTCGAGACGCGCGAGGTGGGCAATGCGTTTGACGTCTGAGAGATTCAAAGCCATGAAGAAATCCCGAAAAATTGCGCATTGAGGAGCAGCCGGGTGCATGTCCGACGCCGAAATTAGGGACAGAATGCGGAGATTCTGCGAACAAAGGGGAATATTCCCATCATTTCAATCCGCGCACCGGGCTGCGCAGGACCGCCGGCACGCCGTGCCGCAAGGCTCCCCGCGTGCACGGCGGGGGCGTCGAATGTGGCGTGAACGTGCTTGTTTTTCCTGCAAAACCTGCGAAATTATAAGGTATCATTGCGCATTAAATTTGCGTCGGAGCGTGTTTTTGCACCCTTCGACGCTGTCGCGCAAGCGGGCCTCGACGCGTTCGGGGGGCGCGACAGACGATCGCGCAGTCCATCGGAAGACCCTGACGCGACGGATTTATGACGGCAGCCCCGCCTCCTGCCCGGTACAGCATTCCTCGGTTTGTCCGCACGTTTCGCGAGCCGCTCAGCAGCGCCTGGCGATTTTTTTGCGAACAGGCCGGAACCCAGATGACAGGCCGCCGTCCCAGTCACATCCATTGGGACGGCCTCACGCAAACACAGGATTTTGCATGTTCGGTTTTCTTCGCAGCTATTTCTCCAACGACCTGGCCATCGACCTGGGCACGGCCAACACCCTCATCTACATGCGCGGCAAGGGCGTCGTTCTCGACGAACCGTCGGTCGTCGCCATTCGTCAGGAAGGTGGCCCGAGCGGCAAGAAGACGATTCAGGCCGTCGGTAAGGAAGCCAAGCAGATGCTCGGCAAGGTGCCCGGCAACATCGAGGCGATCCGCCCGATGAAGGACGGCGTGATCGCCGACTTCACCGTGACCGAACAGATGATCAAGCAGTTCATCAAGATGGCTCACGAGTCGCGTCTGTTCTCGCCGTCGCCGCGCATCATCATCTGCGTGCCGTGCGGTTCGACCCAGGTCGAGCGCCGCGCCATCAAGGAAGCCGCGCACGGCGCCGGCGCCTCGCAGGTATACCTGATCGAAGAACCGATGGCCGCCGCCATCGGCGCCGGTCTGCCGGTGTCGGAAGCCACGGGCTCGATGGTCGTCGATATCGGCGGCGGCACGACCGAAGTGGGCGTGATCTCGCTGGGCGGTATCGTCTACAAGGGTTCGGTGCGCGTGGGCGGCGACAAGTTCGACGAAGCGATCGTCAACTACATCCGCCGCAATTACGGCATGCTGATCGGCGAACAGACCGCCGAAGCGATCAAGAAGGAAATCGGCTCGGCCTTCCCGGGCTCGGAAGTCAAGGAAATGGAAGTCAAGGGCCGCAACCTCTCGGAAGGGATTCCGCGCGCCTTCACCATCTCCAGCAACGAAATCCTCGAAGCACTGACCGATCCGCTCAACCAGATCGTGTCGTCGGTGAAGATTGCACTCGAACAAACCCCGCCGGAACTGGGCGCGGACATCGCCGAGCGCGGCATGATGCTCACGGGCGGTGGCGCGCTGCTGCGCGATCTCGACCGTCTGCTCGCCGAAGAGACCGGCCTGCCGGTGCTCGTCGCCGAAGACCCGCTCACCTGCGTGGTGCGCGGTTCGGGCATGGCGCTCGAGCGCATGGACAAGCTCGGCAGCATCTTCTCCTACGAGTAAGCCAACGTGCGTGGTTCGTCATCCGGCGCGGTGGGACCTTTCCCCCCACACCTCGCCCCGGATGACCTGCCCCGCAGCAAGACCCCGCGCGCGGCGCCTGCGCTCATGCCGCTGCGTCGCACCCGACTGACCTCATTCGTGCACCGCGGCGTCTCGCTGCGCGTGCTTCCCTGAAGGGCCCACCATGCAGTACAGTCCGCCGCCACTGTTCAAACAGGGACCGTCGGCGTTGGCCCGGCTGATTTGTTTCGTCGCGCTCGCCATCGGCCTGCTCGTGGTCGACTCGCACTACAACACGCTGGAGCGGGTCCGGGCCGTCGTCGGCACCGCGCTCTATCCCGTGCAACGCATGATGCTGATGCCGCGCGATGCCATTCTGGGGGTCGCGAGCTTCTTCTCGACCGAATCGCAGCTCACCGGCGAAAACAGCGCGCTGCGCGAAAAGAATCTGGCATTGTCCGTTCAGGCCCAGCGCAACGATCAGCTCGTCGCCGAGAATGAGCATCTGCGCCAGCTGCTCGATCTGCGCCAGCGGCTGCCCGTGCCCAGCATTCCCGCCGAGATCGAATACGACACGCGCGACCCGTTCACGCAGCGCGTGGTGATCGATCGCGGCACGAAGCACGGCGTGAAGCTCGGTGCGCCGGTGCTCACCGAACAGGGCCTGCTCGGCCAGGTCTCGCGCGTTTTCCTGCTGCAAAGCGAAGTCACGCTGCTCACCGACAAGGAACAGGCGGTGCCGGTGCAGGTCACCCGCAGCGGCGTGCACAGCGTGATCTACGGCGGCTTGCGCGGCGACGTGCTCGACCTGCGCTTCATTCCGCTGTCGGCCGACGTGAAGGTCGGCGACGAGATCGCCACCAGCGGCCTGGACGGCATTTATCCCGCCGGCCTGCCCGTGGCCCGCATTACGAAGGTCGACCGCGTCTCCGACACCGCGTTTGCACGCATCCTGTGTCAGCCGGTGGCCAATCTGCGCAGTCAGCGTCAGGTGCTGGTGCTGCAATACACCACGCCGCTCGCGCTGCACCCCGACGCCGCCGCCGATCTCGCGCGCGCCTCCGATCCGTCCGCCAGCGGCGCCAAGCCGGCACCCAGGGGCGGCACGCGCGCGGATCCGAAGCTCGCGCCGGGCGCCCGCAAGGGTCATTGAGGAATCGACATGTCACGACCGCAATACATTCTGCTGCCGGTCAACCCGTACTTCATCGCGCTCAGTCTCGTGGTGGCGTTCCTGGTCAACCTGATGCCGTGGGGGCACGCCCCCGCCATGCCCGACTTCGTGGCGCTGGTGCTGATGTTCTGGAACATCCATCAGCCGCGCAAGGTCGGCATGGGCGTGGCGTTCGTCCTGGGGCTGCTCATGGACGTGCACAACGCCGGACTGCTGGGCGAGCATGCGCTCGCGTACACGCTGCTGTCGTACGGCGCGATCATGATTCACCGCCGGGTGCTGTTCTTCACACTGCTCGGTCAGGCGTTGACCGTGCTGCCGCTGCTGCTGCTCGCGCACGTGGTGCCCTTCATCATTCGTCTGGCGACCGGCGCGGCATTCCCGGGCTGGTGGCCGCTCGCGGCAAGCTTCGTCGAAGCGCTGCTCTGGCCGGTCATCAGTATCCTGCTGCTGGCACCGCAGAAGCGGGCCGTCGACCGCGACGACACGCGTCCGATCTGAGGGGCACAATGCCTGTACGACAGCACCACCGAGCCCCGCCCGCCCACTCAGCATGACCGAGTTCAAGAATCCCCAGCAACAGCTGCAGACGTTTCATCTGCGGGTGACGGCGGCCGCGCTTTTCGTGCTGATCTGTTTCAGCCTGCTCGCGGTGCGCTTCGTCTACCTGCAGGTCTTCCGTCATAACCAATACGCCTTGCAAGCGGACGAAAACCGCGTCTCGCTCGCGCCGATCGTGCCCAACCGCGGCGTGATCATGGATCGCAACGGCGTGGTGCTCGCACGCAACTACTCCGCCTACACGCTGGAAATCACGCCCTCGAAGATCGGCCGCCCGCTCGAGGACGTGATCACCGATCTGTCCGATGTGGTCGAGATCACGCCGCGTGACCGCGCGCGGTTCAAGAAGCTCATGGACGACAGCAAGAGCTTCGAGAGCCTGCCGATCCGCACGCGGCTGACCGACGAGGAAGTCGCCCGCTTCACTGCGCAGCGCTTCCGCTTCCCCGGCGTCGACGTGCACGCTCGCCTGTTCCGCCAGTACCCGCTCGGCGAGACAGCCGCGCACGTGATCGGTTATATCGGCCGGATCTCCCAGCGCGACCGCCAGCGCATCGAGGCGATGAGCGAGGAGAACGACAGCGACAGCGCGAAGTACGACATCCGGCGCGACGTGAACAACTACAAGGGCACCGATTACATCGGCAAGATCGGCGTCGAGCAGAGCTACGAGACACAGCTCCACGGCATTACCGGGTTCGAGGAAATCGAAGTGACGGCCGGCGGCCGCCCGGTGCGCACGATCTCGCGCACGCCCGCCACGCCGGGCGACAACCTCGTGCTGTCGATCGACATCAAGCTCCAGCAGGTGGCCGAGCAGGCCTTTGCGGGACGCCGCGGCGCGGTCGTCGCCATCGAACCGAAGACCGGCGACGTGCTCGCCTTCGTGTCGGCGCCGAGTTTCGATCCGAACCTGTTCGTCGAGGGCATCGACCAGCAGAACTGGGACGCCCTGAACAACTCGCCCGACCGGCCGCTGCTCAATCGTCCGCTGCGCGGCACCTATCCGATCGGCTCGACGTACAAGCCGTTCATGGCGCTCGCCGCGCTGGAGCTCGGCAAGCGCACGCCCAACTGGGGCTTCCAGGACACGGGCTCGTTCACCCTGGGCAACCACACGTTCCGCAACGACGTGCGCAATGGTCAGGGCTGGATCGACATGTACCGCTCGATCGTGGTGTCGAACGACACGTATTACTACATGCTCGCGCACGACCTCGGCGTCAACGCCATTCACGACTTCATGGCGCCGCTCGGCTTCGGTCAGCTCACGGGCATCGACATCGAAGGCGAAGCGCGCGGCATCCTGCCGTCGACCGAGTGGAAACGCAAGGCGTACAAGAAGCCGGCGCAACAGAAGTGGTACGACGGCGAGACGATCAGCCTGGGCATCGGTCAGGGCTACAACTCGTTCACCATTCTGCAACTCGCCCACGCCACGGCCACGCTGGCCAACAACGGCGTGGTGATGAAGCCTCACCTGGTGAAAGCGGTCGAAGACCCCGTGACGCACTCGCGCCAGCTGACCGTGCCGAAGGAAAGCGCACGCCTGCCCTACAAGCAGGCCGACATCGACTTCGTCAAACGCGCGATGGTCGGCGTGATCAAGGAAGGCACGGGGCGCCAGGCCTTCGCCGGCGCACCGTACGAGGCGGGCGGCAAGACCGGGACGGCGCAGGTGTACTCGCTCGGCAAGAACGAGAAGTACAACCACAACGCGATTCCCGAGTTCAAGCGCGACCACGCGCTGTTCATCGCCTTCGCCCCCGCCGACGACCCGAAGATCGCCATCGCGCTGATCGTCGAGAACGCCGGCTGGGGTGGCACCCAGGCCGGGCCGGTCGCCCGCCGCCTGCTCGACTATTACCTCATCGACGAACCCAAGGAGCGCGCCGCCGAGGCGGCCGCACTGCAAGCGGCGGCGTCCGGTGCCACCGCGGCGTCGGCGGCAACGGCGGTCTCGGCCACGCCCGACGCCCCGCCCGCGAGCGCGGCCGAACTCGGTGCACGCGCGACGGCGGCAACGGCAACGGCGGCGGCGACCTCGGCCACGCCCGCACGCGACGCCAAGGCATCCGCCGCGGGGGGTACCGTTCCGGGCACGCCGAAGCGCGAGACGCCGGCCGTGAGCCCGACCGTCGCCGACGAGGCCCGTCATCGCGCCGCCATCCGGGCCCAGGGCGCGAAAGGAGCAACGCCATGATGGCGCTCGACAAACACACCTGGAAAGAGCAGGTCCGACGCGTTTTCGCCGCGTTCGACAAACCACTCGCCCTGATCGTCTTCCTGTTGCTTTGCGTGGGGCTGGTCACGCTCTACAGCGCGAGCATCGACGTACCCGGGCGCGTGGAAGACCAGATCCGCAACATCGTGCTCACGTTCATTCTGATGTGGGTGCTGGCGATGTTGCCCACGCAGACGCTCATGAAGTTCGCCGTGCCGTTGTACACCGCGGGCGTGGCCTTGCTCATTGCGGTGGCGATGTTCGGCCTCACGAAGAAGGGCGCGAAGCGCTGGCTGAACGTCGGCATGGTGATCCAGCCCTCCGAGATCATGAAGATTGCCATGCCGCTGATGTTGGCCTGGTACTTCCAGAAGCGCGAAGGCAATATCCGCTGGTTCGACTATCTCGTTGCCATTGCGCTGCTGGGCGTGCCGGTCGGCCTGATTGCCAAGCAGCCCGATCTCGGCACCGGTCTGCTGGTGGCCGCCGCGGGACTTTACGTGATCTACCTGGCCGGCCTGTCGTGGAAACTCATTCTGCCGGTGCTCGTCGCAGGCGTGCTCGGCATCGGCACGATCCTCGCGCTCGAAGACAAGATCTGTCAGCCCGACGTCGAATGGTATGTCCTGCACGACTACCAGAAGCACCGCGTGTGCACACTGCTGGATCCGACGTCGGACCCGCTGGGCAAGGGCTTCCACACGATCCAGTCCGTCATCGCCATCGGCTCGGGCGGCACAACGGGCAAGGGTTGGCTCAAGGGCACGCAGGCGCATCTGGAGTTCATCCCGGAAAAGCACACCGACTTCATCTTCGCCGTGTTCGCCGAGGAGTTCGGCCTGATCGGTGAAGGCGTGCTGTTGTTGCTGTACCTGCTGCTCGTGGCGCGCGGGCTGGTGATCGCGGCGAGCGGCGCCACGCTTTTCGGCCGATTGCTCGCGGGCGCGGTCACGATGATTTTCTTCACCTACGCCTTCGTGAACATGGGCATGGTCAGCGGGATCCTGCCCGTGGTTGGTGTGCCGCTGCCTTTCATGAGCTATGGAGGCACGGCGCTGGTGACGCTCGGTCTCGGGGTGGGCATTCTGATGAGCGTTGCGCGGGAAAAGCGCCTCATGCAGAGCTAGCAGGTCTATCCCGATCACCCCAGAAAGACGGCAGGGCATCCGCCCTGCCGTTTTTTTTGCCGGTCGCCGCGAACGCGCGTCGTGGGATACGTCCCGAACCCGATTCACCGGTGCCGCACCGCCGCTTGCCACTTCATTTCAATGAGCGAAACGTGGGATACCGCCCGGCGCAATTTGAATAAAAAGAATGCCACCCCGACAACGCATGCGCGCGGGGCGTCGCGCCACGCCGGCCCCGCTGGCATGGCGCAACGCCCCGCGACGTGCAACTCACCGAGAGAGGCTCTGGCATGACGATCTCATTGCAGGCATTGGCCGCAAATTCCGCCCCCCTGATCGACAATCTGGCGGCGGCTGACCCCACGAAGCTCCGATTCGCGATGAGGAACGACGGCACGCTCGTCGTCTACAAGGGGCACAAATACCTGCTTCACCCACAGCAATGCCGACGCGCCATGTCGTTCATGAAACGCAATGACCTGCTGGGCGAGCGCCGCAGCCACCTGAATCCGAAACATCTGCGCCTGAACAGCGAACCCGCCAGGAAGCTGGTCGACCTGGTCCGGTCGGCCACAGGCGTCGGCAAGCCGCTTACCGACGCCGCCTCGCATCGCACAGCGGCGGGCAAGCCGAATCCAATGCTCACGCTGGCGAGCCTGCGGTCGTCGCGCTTGTTCAATGGGTTCGACGCGGCAAGCCCGACGGCGAGCCCCACGCCGTCGCGCGCCTCCAATTATTCGAGCGAGTCGCTTGAATACACGCCGGGCAAGGCGGTCGAATTGCGGTACAAAACGACGCGTGAAGGTATCGAGGCGTCCAACCGTCGCGCGCTTCACGTGCTGGACCGTCCGCCCGAAACGATGGCCTGCGGCGGTCATCCCGACACGCCGCCGCCGCCCTATCGCTCCCCGTATGGCTCCCCGTCGATATCCTCGGTGAATCGTGCCGAACGCCCCTACTCCGACGACCGCACCGCACCACCCGCCTCCCAAGCACTGCCGCCGGTGCCACCGAAATCCGATCGACAGGGCCTGATCCGCACATACAACGCCTTGTTGAACCATGGCGAGGGCCTTCCCACGCAATCACGCATCCTGGCCGACGACGACCCCGTGCCCCAGCGTCCCATCCCCAAACCAAGGCTGCACGCGCAATCCCCCGCCCCCCTCGGCACATCCGGCACACCCGACACACCCGACACACTCGACACGCCCAGCGCACCCCGCACGCCCGACATCGCCCGCCAGGCGTCGGCGGCGTCATCCGCGTCCAGCGACAGCGACACCTCCGCCGCCGGCAGCGAGCGGGGTCAGGCCTACATCGACGATCTGAGTCGGTCGCCCCGCACCGTTCGGCTGGCGCATCGCATGCGGACGAACCAGACGTTGTGACGCCGGGCCGCGCGCCTGGGCATGAGCCAATCCTGCAAGCGACATCGCTCGCCGACCACGACCATTGGCCGACGAACGTTCAGAATTCGGGAGACGAACCACGCATGGCATCGATCCATACCCAGATCAACGCGGCCACCATGACCAGCCTCGAGGCCGAACAGTTGCATCAGTTGATCTGCCGGCACGCGATCGATCCTGCCAGGACGACCGTGGGCGTGACGCGCGACGGCAAGCTCATTTTGCTCATTGGATGGAGCGCATACCGGCACCCTCGCCTCTGGCGACGCGCGCGCGACATGGCGCTCGCCTCGCTCGCGCTGGCGAGTCTGCCCGCACGCGGCGTGGCGCAAACGCGTCCGGGCCTTCGCGCCATGCGGCTCGACCAGCCGTTTGTCATCGTCTGGCTGGTGCGCAACGCGTCGGCTTGCGTCAAGCAACGCGTGCTGCAAAGCATCCGGCGACAGCTCGACTGGCGTGGCAATCCGGAAGTCTGCGCGATCGACATTCTCGAGCACAGCCGCGCGCACGACGCGCTGTCCGAACTCAAACTGCGCATGGGTTCGGCACAGAACGTCGTGGGGCATTACAAGCTGCTCACCGAGCGCGACTCTCCCTACCGCGATCATTACCACCGTGAGTTGCCAGGCAGCCGTGAGCGCAGGCTCTGGGTCGCACGGCAAACCGCGTTGCGCGCGCACGACGGCACGTGCCTGCCTGCGAGCGTCGTGCGCGTCGGCGATCGCCCGCTCGCTGTGGTGTGCCAGACACCACAGCCCGGCGCGATCGAAGCTTATCTGGGCATGTTGATGACGCTACGCCCGCCGGTCGTGGTGCATGTCACACCGCAATGCGAGCCGCACGGCGCGGAGCGTCACGACGGGCCGATTCGCGTACAACGGCGGCACGTCACGACGAGCACGGCGGCGGAATTCGTCACCGACTTCAGCGCCTATTCGACCACGCTGCGCTCATGCGAGCGCGACGTCACGTTTTCCGTTCTGCACGCGCCGTATCGTCACACGCCGGATGTCCCGTCCGACCGGCTGTATGTCACGCAGACGCTTCAGTTCGTCGAGAACGCCCTGCGGCACATGCCGATGCCCGACGACACGGCGGCGCGTGGCGCACCTGCCGGCACCGCCGGATGTCCCGTCGTGGTGTTCGACGATACCGACGGCATCGCAGGCGTGCTCGTTGCCGCGCTCGCGCTGTCTCGCGGCTCGCCCGAGGGCCTGAGTGTGGAGGAGGTCGTCACCGATATCCGGTTGACCGGCTCGCCGCAACTCATCGGCACGACCCATCAGCTCGACGTCATCGGTGCGTTCGCCGATGATCTGCGCGTGCCGCTGCTGATGCACCGCTAGCCGCGTGCGAAGTCCCGCGCGGCGGCCCGTCGGCGCGGCCGCGTCAGCGCACGCCGGCCCTCCCGAATTTCGCCACCCCACATTACGCGATGCCATCGTTTGAAGGAGATTGACCATGTTGCCACCCGCGAACGACACCCCCGGCGGCAGCCGTCGGGCATCGACCGCGTCCCGCGCGCGCGGCGGCGCGGCCCGCGGCACGCCTGATCGCCACATCGACGCGGCGTCCGCGGCCGCGCTCAAGCTGCCGCGCGAGTCGCAGGCGATGTCATACGCAAAGCGCACCCTCGCCCTGCGACGCGAGCCCCCGAAAGCCAGCGATGTCGAGCGGTATCTGCGGCGCTGGTTCATCGCACCGCCTTCGGTACTGATCGCGCTTGCCTCCGATGAGGAATTGCGGGCGCGCAACGCGATATACCCGCCCTTGCGTACGACGAGCGCGCGCTTCGGCGACATCGCCTATGCGAGCTACGTGGTGGCGCAGGGGGCGTGCGGACACGACGGCACCCATCTGCGCACATGTGTCGTATCGATCACCCAGGGCAACGAGGTCGTGACGTTTCCGGCGCTCCAGGCGTGGACCCATGACGGCGAACCCATCGTTCGCGCCGACGCGCTCTCGCATCTGCACTATGCGACGGAGCGCATCAAGGCCACCACGCCGGCGCAGCACATGCGACGCCACAGCCTGTTTCATGCCGAAACGCGCGATCTCGTCACGCACGATCCGGTGCTTCAATCGGGTCACCGTGCCGCGCGGCTCGGCATGTGGCTGGCTGCCGCCGCATTGCTCGAGCGTGGCAACGCGTCGGTCGATGCGGTACTGCGCGACATCCGTATCGGCGCGCAGTCGTTCGATCCGACCTTTCGCCAGTACCAGGAGCTCGCGCGCCTTGCCCGCTCTCGCCATCGTCGCAACATCGCGTTGCCGTGCGAAATGCCCGCCGGCCCGTCACACAGCCGCGCAGCCATCGAGCCGAGCGCTCAGGCGATCGCCCCCTCATCTCTGTCCAGGACGCTTCCCGATGCACGATCTTCACCCCTTTCACAACGTTGTCAGTGAGCTGCTTCGGCATATCGGCTTCGCGGCGTTCGAGCCGGCGCCGGATCAGGAGGTCGTGAGCCTGGACGTCGAAGACGGCATGTCGGTGCACTTCGGTGCGATCGACCAGGCGTCATGGTTCATGCTCGCCGAGTTCAACGACGCGATCACCTCCGATTCCCTGCTCGTCGCGTTGCAGGCCAACCACCTGCGCGCCGACGCCATTCAGCCCGTGTTCTCCCTGAATGACGACGGCGTGCTGAACTGCTGGGTCAAGTTGCCGCTCTTCGGTCATGACAGATCGACCCTGGCCAACGCGTTCGGTGAATTGCTCGACGTCGCCCAGGCCATGCCCAAAGCCGCCTGACCCCGCTCCCCTATCGCGCGCCACCGCCATGCCCAACGCCATCTCAGGACGCCTCACCCCGCCTCGCGACCTTGCGAAACTGCCGCCGCACACCCGTATCGGACATGCCAAGCGTGGCGTGTGCGTCTCATACGGCGGCATGGACTTTCGTCTGCCTGCGCAGCAGAACACACGGACCGACAAATTCGTGTCGCGCGACAAGCGCGGGCCGAAGCACCGACGCTGGGGTGCCTTCGCCGCCCGGGTGCGCGCCATCTTCGCCGGACTGACGGTCCTGCGATGGGTCGTCATCCCGCATCGCCCGACGCGCGTGTCGGCACCCGGCGCACCAGGTGCGGCACGTGAAGATCCTCCTTTCGAGCCCATGAGGGTCGTGCCATCGTTGACGGTCCGGGCGGCAGTGCGTCCGAGCGTGCCCGCGCGCGGCGAGACCGCCTCGCCGAGCCGAAACACCGCACCGTCGAGGCGACCGGCGGGCGGTTCGACGCCGAACGTGCAGGGACAGCGAGCGACTGCCGCCAACGGCGACAGCCTCTCCATGCGACGTGGCGCGCCAGGCGTCGGCGTGCCCCCGGTGCGGGCGGTGTCGCTTGGCATTCCCCCGGCACCCGACCTGCGACCGCCACCGGCACCGATACCACCAAAACGTTGAGCGAGGGCTGGCCGGACGGGCGCCCCCCATCAATGCGCCAATGACGCTGCGTCGGGGCGTCATTGGCACGTAAGTAGCGCGCCATTTGACGCCGGCATGGCTTGGCGCCGACCACGCCGGCTGGAAGTCACGCGACACGCGCTCGCTCACATGGCCCGAAGCCTGTCAGGCCATGCCGCCGGCGCGTTGCTGCGAGAACGGCGCGCGCTGCGGTCGCACTGGCGGCGGGCTCGACTCGCGTTGGGGCAGGCGTTTCCGATCGGTCGACAGACTCCAGTGGCTCGAGGTTTTCTCGGCATATCCCCCTTTGACGTAGGCCAGCATGAAGTCGGCCAATGCCCGGTTGGCCTCGGCGCGATGCGACGGCGTCGGCGTTTCGGCGTGGCGGCGCGCCGCCTCGGTCAGCGTATCGAGCAAAGCCCGGGTGGCGGGCACTTCGCGCACGATGCGCTGCAGATCGTCCTCGAGCGGCGTGCCCGGACGACGCTCGGCGATGTTGGCGAACGTGTCGTCGAACTCCTTCCTGTGGTTCTCGGCGAATCCGCTCCACCATTCCGGACCGCCGAAATCGGGCTTGGCCAGTCGCATGCGCGCCAGCGGCGCGAGCAGATCCAGGCAACCGCTGCCGATGGTGAGCATGTCCGCGGAATGGGTCACCTGCGTCATACCGACCGTGCCAGAGATTGGCGTCGACGGCACGCTCAACTGGCCACCGAGCGTCGTCTGAACCCCCCGGGTCGAGTACATCAGCGCAATGCCGCTTTCCTTCAACTTGAAGCGCAGCGTGCTCACCACGCCCGCCTCGTACGAGACATCCCCCGCCCGCAGGGCGTTCTCGATATCGGCCAGTCCCCACGTGCCGCCCGCCCTGACGCCGGCCGCATTGAGCGACTCCATGACCGAGCCCAGCGCGTTGACCGCGCCAGATATCGTCACGTTGAGAAAGTTGCCGCAGTAGTTGGCGTCTTCATCCTCGGTGACCTTCTCGAACGTCACCGTGGCGTTGGCACCGACGGGAAGTCCGACCCCCATCCGCACCCCGGCGTCGAGCTCGGCCTGCCACTTGTTCTGACGACAACTGAGCTGGTGAACCGCCAGTGCCTTCGGCCGGAGAATGCGCTGGTTTTCCGTGAAGACGTCCATCAACAGCGACTCCGTGTCGGGCGGCAGGTCACCGTCGAGCTTGAGCAGCGCGAACTGCTCGAGCAGGTGCTGGGCGCCAGCCTCCATCGCCTTGCGCCCCCCGCCGTCGATGCCGGCCATCGCACCGAGCGTGAATCGCTCGCTCGAAGTTTCGATGTGCGCATGGGCGGCCTGGATCAGCGACGCCGCGTCGTGCACGAGGCGGGTCTTCGACAACAGCCGACGCGCCTCGTGCGGCTTGGACTCCGCGAGCGACAGAATGTCCATCTCGGCGTGCTTGAGCGTGATGTACTTGCGCGCGGCCACCTTCACGTTGGCCGACACGCCGATCTCGGCCGAGGCGCCCCCGCTCACCTCGCCGATGAGCGTGTCATGTCGCTCGATGGGGCCGCGCTGCACGTCGCGCCCGACGATGTCGAAACTCTTGCCGCAGAGATTGCGCATGTGCTTGTCGAGAAAGTGACGACTGATATCGGCACGTTCCACGTCGCGCTCGTAGGTTGACGAGAGTGAGAAGAGATCGCGGATCTTGGCGATCAGAGTCAGGGGCCCCTGCCGCAGCCATGTCTTTGTCTTGTGGCTCGCGCTTGCCACATAGTCCGACAGTGACGCGTAGGTCTCGGAGCGCGACGCCGTACCCGAGAGCTTGAGCTCCGCCTTCATGAAGCCCAGCAGTTGCGTGTCACCGGCGAGCGAAATCCTGTGGCCCGACGTGTCCACCAGCCATTCGGTCGGCGTGAACGAGAGCCCCGTGTCGTAGCCATAGCCTGCCTTGACGCCCACGCCGGGTATCACATTCACCCCCGATGCGAGCGACGCGCTCATCGACTCGGAGGAACCGGGCTTCATTGATGCCAACCGGTCATGAAGCGCCTGATCCAGCTTGCGCTTGATCGATTCGTGCGCACTTGCCCTGAATTGCCACTTCAATCCACGGCTCACGTACATCGCACTCTCATAGACGCGGGGAAACCGCGGGGCGGCGTCGGCGTGACGGGTCAGCGCCCGCTGCATCGTGCCAAACAGATCGCAGGCGCGCCGGAGCTCCTTCGCGTCCATTTCGGCGCGCTCGGATGCCTTCATGAATGCCTCGACGCGCGACTTCAGATCGTCGTGCTTCCTCCCGCTGTCGTCGAGCCCCAACGTCTTGCGGCATTGCACGTATACGTTCCAGAGCGAGGACATGGCCGCCCGCGCTTCCGCACGCGAAACGGGGGGCGGGGGCGCGGGTCGCGTCAGGCGAACGGCGGGTATCTCGTCGCTGCCGTTGGCCGCATGCAGCAACCGGGGGTCACTCCCGACCCGCGCATCGCCTTCGTTATGTGAAATGACGACCGGCGACGCGTTGCCAGACGCGCATGCCGTCTGGATGCCGATACGCGAAGGGATCGGTACAGTAGTCATGGGACGAACTCTCCTCAGAATGTTCTGACGCCTGCGCGTGCCATCGGCACGATGCACGCATGCGGGCGTCACAGTGAAATCACGTTGCGCAGGAACATTTCCACGCAGGCGACGATCGCCGCGCGCGTGGCGCCCACGCCACTCCCGTGAATGAGATGCATGCAGCGCGCGCCCATGACGGTCGGCCCGTACAACCAGAAATCGCATTCGGGTGTGCGTTCGCCGAAGCGCACCTCGGGCAACGGCGCGCCCTTCGACGGCGCAACCAGCAGCATGAGATCGCCTCGCGAGTATTCGAGTAACCAGAACGAGTCGGCGTCGTGCGAGGCGCGCGCCTGCAGGAAATCCCCGACGGTGTCGGGCAGCGAAGCAAGCAGCAAGGCGACAATGTCGGTGCTCATACCGGCACCAGTTCGCGTTTGATCTGATCCGAGACGACGACGAAATCGCGCACCGCCGATAGACATCCGTCGAGGCTTTCCCATGGTGTCACATAGCGATGCAGCACCAGGGCCGGTCCGCTCACACCGAAAGCCATCCGCCGACGAAACAGCGTGGGGTTCATGCCGAGCGCCAGCGCGGCGGCGTCATCGTCGGCATCCGGCATGCGGCGCTCGATGTGGGTGCCGTCGACGTGCCGGATAACGTAGACATCGTGGTCAAGCGCTTCGAAAAAAATCGCGTCCCGGCGCAGCGTCACGTCGACTTCCCAACGCTCGCGCATCGCATCGCACAAGGAGGCCATCGAGAGGTGGCCGTGCAAGGCCGGTGGCGCATCGATCGGCACACGCACCGGGTGTGCCGCGATATGCCTGCGAAGGTCGGTCGACGATATCGACCTGCCGAACCCAGTGGGGACATCCATGATTTCTGATAGGTAGTCGGAATTCGGGAACGCGACTTGCTTTCGAGCATCATCCCGGTGTTGTTGTGACAATGCATTTCATCTTTCGCCCATGTAGAACAGTTCCATGGGTACCGTCTACCCTCCTTTCCAGGGATTTAGCCTATTTTTCGGGGCGTCCACCCACGCGAGCGATCGTTCGTCGCATAGTCTCCTCGCTTTGAGGAACATGATTTCCCTGGCCCCCCCTGCGCCGATGCACCCGAATTCGCACAAGTCACTCGTCCTTTGCGCGACACCGGTCATGCCGCGATCCGCCGCAGGCGCGCGGAGCGGGGCAAGGGTTGACCGGCAGGAGAGACGGCAAGTGAATCAGATCAGCTCACCGCACATCGGCAAGGTCTACCTGTTCGATGATTTCTCGCTAGACGCCAACGGCATTCTCAAACAGGCCGACCGTCAGATCAGCCTGCCACCGAAGGAAGTGGCGGTGCTGCGAACCCTGCTCGAAGCCTCGGGAGAGATCGTCACCAAGGACAAGCTGCTCAGTCTCGTGTGGCCGCACCAGGATGTCAGCGAGGAGTCGCTGACACGCTGCATCTACGCGATCCGGCGCGTGCTGCGCGAGAAGAAATCGGACCGCATCGTGGAGACGGTCTACGGCACCGGGTACCGGATTCGCCGATCGGTGGCCATTGTGTCTGCCGCGACCCGCGCGGCCGCGCTTTGCACCCTGGCCATCATGCCGTTTCGCCTGCCGACCATGGCGCAAACCCTCATGCTGCACGACCGGCTCGTGACGCGCCTGTTCGAATACACCGCCTATGGGCTGCGCGTGCTGCCCGCGTCAATCACCCGCACCGTGCTCGAATGTCACGACATCGCCGAGTTCGTCGAGCGCTTCACACCGGATTTTTATGTGACAGGGCATGCCATCGGCAGCGATCGGCTGCGCATCGAACTGGTGCGCTCCGACGGCCATGAGCTGAAGTTCAGCGAAGACTTTGCCCTGACCGACTTCGGTGCCATGACCGGTGCAAACGGTACGAACGGTACAAGCGGTGCACGTGGCGCAGAGAACGCAGCGGGGACGAGCGCCACCTTACCGATCGAGATTCGCATCACCGACATTGTCACGAAGCATCTGCCCGGTCTGGGCGCGTCGGTGCATCTCTCGCACTCGTTCGACACTTTCGATTGCGCCACCACTTTTCTGCACGCGCGCTTCAAACTCCAGCAGCACACGCCGTCGAGCCTGCGCCAGTCGTTGCAGCTGTTTCACCAATGCGTGGGGGAAGGCGCCTCGCGCACAGCACCATATTGCGGTCAGGCCGAGTGTTACCTCGCCCTCGCGCATCTCGGTCTGTTCGATCAGAAGGCTGCACTGCACGGCGCCCGTGCGGCAGTGGAGGCCGCGCTGGCCCTCGCACCGCGCGATCCGCATGCGATCAGTCTGCTGGCCATTCTGCACAGCATGAAGTTCGAATCGAGCGTGGCAAACATTCTGTTCGATCGCGCGCTGTGGTCGGCGCCCTCCAATCCCTACGTGCGCTATCACCACGCCTGGCACTGCATTCTCAAGGGCGAAGCCAAGGCCGCGGAAATGGCGCTCGACATCGCGCTCGAACACGACCCCAGTCTCATCGCCGCCACGATCCTGAAAACGTGGGCGCTGTTTTTCGACCGGCGCACCGACGACGCCATCGCGTTCGCGAGGGAACACCTGCAACGCCTCGGGCAGCATCACCCGGTGCTGATCAGCGCCATGGCAACCATGCTGTCGCACCAGTGCCGTCACAGCGAGGCCGAGTCGCTCGTGCAAGCCGTTCGCGAAACCGGTGACGATACGGGCCTGCTGCGCGTCAATCGCCATTACGTTGAACTGGCGCGCGGCGGCAACGGCGCCCGACGCGCCGCCGAGCAACTGCTCGCGGAAATCGATCCAAGACAGGTGCGCGCCGGACTGTTGCCCCTTATTCTGCGCACCCAGGGTTTGCCCACTGCCCGCGAGGCGTGGCGTCGCATGCATTCGGACTGGTATCCGTGGCAGCGCCTCTACCGCCACGATCCGCGGCTCGAGTCACTGTTCTCGATCTGACAACGCAAAAAGGCCCTGCCGGTGACGACAGGGCCTGGCAACGGTGGCGTCGACGCTGTGTTATTGCAGCGTGTGCGCCGAATTTGCCGAATGCGCAGAAAGCGGCTTCGGTTTTGGAAAGAGCCCGATGCCGGCGAGCATGGTGGCGACGAGCGGATTCCGGCAGATCTGCGCCACCGCGAGCGAATCGCGCTGAAACAACTGCGACGCGAAGGTGCGCAGCGCGTCTCGCTGAGGGTGGGCGACGAGCAGCGTCATCATGTGGCCCAACGCATCGCCCAGATGCTTCGCTTCGCCGCGCGCGAACCGGTCGAGAATTTCGCGCTGGCGCATCGCGTCGCGCGGCAGCACGGCGTCGCGCATGGCGATGCACTGCCGCCGCAGCGCGATGTCCGAAAGCGGCGACGGATCGAACGCATCGCGCACCACCATCATCAACGCCACGCCGAGCGACTGCGCGTCGCCGGTGCGAAGCAACCGCGAGAAGTAGGCCTGCGACGGCAGATTGCGCAGCGGCCCTGCCCGGAAGCCCGCCTCCGGATCCACGGACAACGGCAGATGCAACGCGCCACGACCGCGCACGGAATGGCTGAGGATACCTATCTGGTGCATTACCGGAGGAACCCCTTTGCGACTTCCAACGTCGAGGCGATGGTGGAACTGAGCACCTTCACCAGGTTGTCGTACGTCGAGTTCGCAGTGGTGTAGCGCTGCATCAGTTGCTGCATCATTGTTTTCACCTGATTCTCCTGCGACGTGAATCCCGAGCGCCAGATATCGAGCTCGAACGGGTTCATCTTCTTCTCGTCGCCGTCCTTGGGAATGCTGTCGAGCATTCGATCGATCGGCGACGTATCGATGACGACCACCCACTTCCCACTTCCCTCGGGCTGTTCCTGCACGCTCGACTCGGGCAAGCCGAAGTCGCGCGCCCACTTCTCGGCATCCTCCTTGGTGCCGCCTTCAATGTCGTTGCTGTCCTTGTCCTGCTTCGGATACAACACCGAGTTCTTGTTCGGCGGTTTGAATTCGGCCAGGATGTCATTGAGCGCCTTTCGCAGTTCACCGATGTTGAGCGTCACTTCCTTGCCGTCCGAACTGGTGCTGATCCAGCCCGACAGCTTCGAGATCAGATCGCTGAGTGCCTTGTTGAACGCCAGATACTTGGCGACGGCTTCGGAATAGACATCCAGATAGCCGTCCTTGATATCGCCGATCAAATCGGCGATATCCTCCCAGAGCTTCGAGTCGCTGTAGGGGTCTTTCTCGTCCTCCGGCGGCGTGTTGTTCACCCTCGGCATCAGCGGCGGCTCGGCATCGGGCTTCGGTCTGTCGGACGGGGGCGGCGCCACCGGCGGCAGATTCGTCACACCGGGGGGCCTGTCCGTCGTGACGGGAGGCAGGTTGCGAAGGCCAGGTCCGGGTAGCGCATCCAGAAGGGCGTTGCGAACATCCGGCGCAATGGGCTCGTCGACCGCCGACAGTCCTCGCAGGCGTGCTTCAAGATCCAGCGCGGCCACCCGCACGTCGTCGCGCAAATCGTCGAGCTCGCCGGGATTGTCACGCTTGCCCAGTGCGTCGTTCATCGCCTCCAGTTGCGCGAGTAACCGCGCCGCGCTTCTTGCGAGCCCCTCGGACAGTGCTTTGGCGTCGTCCGGGGTATCCCTCGCCGTATCGTCAAACGGAGGACCGTCCTCGCCGGGGCCGTCCACCCCGGCCTCCTGGAGTCGATTGAGCGGCTGCAGCCGCAGGTCGTTGGGTAACGGGAGCGGCGGAAGACGCCCGTCGGAAATTGAGTTCATAGTGCATTCCCTTGTGGTCTGACGCGTTCGATGTCACCGGCGCACTGGAGGCCTCAGGCGCGGATATTGCCGGCAATGTTTGACATGGCCCCGGACCTCGACTGCGCGACACTGTCGATCGCCCTGAGCATCTCGGCAAGCAACGCGTTATCACGGTTCGCCACGTCCTGCATGCTGTCGGCGGAATTCTTGTTCACGGTCGATGCTCCGTCGTTGAGCTTCTGCTCCTGCATCGCCAGGCGTTCGGCAAAGGTGCCGCCGGCTGTCGCGATATCGCCCACCGGCCGGGAAAGCATCGTCAGCGCGGTGCCCTTGGCCTGCGCGACTTTCGCGATGTTGTCCATCTCGTCGGCGAGCGAATTCGTTGGCGCGGGTGTGACATCGGGCGCCGGCGCGAGATCGGGCGCAGGCGCGGGGGCATCGGGTCGGCCGGGCGGTGGCTGCGTCGTTGATGGCGTATCGACCGACGGCTGCACCCCAGCCGTTCCCGGAGGCATCGTTTGCGGCGGCGCACCGTCCGGTGCCGTGGCGCGCGCTTTCATCGCATTGCGCTCCCCCGACAGTCCCTGCATGCTCTTGAACGCGCCGGCGCCGGCCATGCCCAGTTGCAGCGACGCACCCGTGATGTTGCCCACCATATTGGACAAGCCCTGCTGCCGGATCGACTCGGCCGACGCCAGCACCGCCTGCGCGTTCATCCGGCTCATCGTGTTGCGCAGCTGGATCGAGTTGTCGAACGTCTTCTGATACAAGGCGAAGATTTCCGCCAGCAGGACGGCCGCGTTCGACACGATGCCGCCAATGTGATCAGAGCCACCGCCTTCCCCGCTGTCACTGCTGTCACCGGTTGGCCCGTCGCCGGCGCCCGGTGCGTCGGCCGTGTCCGAATCGTTGAGTTGGTTCAGCAGATCGATCGCGCCGTCCCGATCCGCGTCCGGTGGCGGCAGCTTCAACGACGGGCGGCGCGGGTCGTCCGTCTGACCTTCGGGCCGAAATACGTCGAGTTTCAGCGGTCCGGGCGAAGGGTTCCCGGGCGACAGCACCGGATCGACCCAGTTTGGCGCGTAGGGGCGCCCCGTATCCACAATGTTCATGATGTCCTCCTCGGATTCATGCACGCACGTGATTGAGTGCGAAGCGCTGCGCTTCGTACTTGGCCTTCGCCGCGTCCGACATCTGGGAGACCAGGCGGCTGATGACGCCCTCGGTGCCCGCAAACCGGTCGGCCGCCTGTTTGACGGATTCCTTGACGTTCTCCAGCACCTCCTGAGACACCGAAAGGTCCGCGCGAATATCGGCAGCTTCCTTGTCGAGAATACCGATCGCGGTCTGACCACCGGTCTGTGTCGCGCCCAATCCCAGCTCACCGACTTTGAGAATGCTCTCCAGCATGTTGGCGAACACCCTCGCGTTGCCTTCCTTCAGCCCGATCTTCGTGGCGAGCGCCGCGAACTGGTTCGTGACCATCGAGGCGCCCGACTTCAGCGCCTCGCGGGCCAGATCCGGCACGATCTTCTTGAGCAGGTCGCCCGCGAGATCGCCCAGCATCCTGCCGAGCCTGGCAGCGGCCGTGCCGCCGCCAACGACAACAGCCACGGCAATCAGCGCCACGACCACGACCGCCGCGACGACTGCCCCCACGACACCGCCGATCATGTCGGCGGTGTCCTTGGGCACGCCCGCCTTCTCCAGCAGTCCCGAAATGCCATCGCCGATAAGCGACGCCAGCGGCTGCACGATGTGCGTCATGACTGGCTTGAGGGCCTCGCTGACAACGGAGAAACCGGTCGCGGCGCCGATCACGGAATCGGCCAGCAGCGCCACGCCGACGACCGTCATGGCCATGCTCGCCCCCCCGGTGAAGACCGCGCCCAGCACCCCCACCACCGCCAGGACCGCACCCACGACCTTGCCGATCACGCCGAACAGCTTGCCGAGAAAGCCGGCTTTCTCGACCTTCTTCCTGTATTCCTCGTTCTGACGTTGCATGTCGTTCTCGCGCGTCTTGCGCAGTGCGTCGAAGAACTTCATGTCCTCCTCGATGCCCTTGACCGCGCTGTCACCCAGGAGCTTGGCGAACAGGCCCATGAGGCGGAACAACTCGTCCAGATCGTCGAGATATTGCTTGTCCTTGTCGCCCGGTTGGCGGACGCCGTCGTTGCTCAACGTCTCGAACGCGTCGTCGCTGCGCTTCATCGCGTCCTTCGCCGCGTCGTAAGCACCGTCGACGGCCGTCCTGGCGCTCTGATAGCGACTTGTGGCCCCCTCCAGTTCCGACTTCGCGGCGTCGTACTCCGCAAGCGCCGCATCGTGTTCGGGCGTACCGGGGGTAAGCCCGTCGAGCCGCGCCTTGGCCTGCGACAGACGCGACCTGGCACGCTCGAGCGCATCCTGCGCCTGCGCCAACGCGTCCATGGCCGCCTTGAGCGCTTCCAGCGCCTTCTGGGCTTCGGCCAGGGCTTCCTTGAAGGCTTCGCCGCGCGCATCGGCCAGCGCCTGCTGCGCGGCGGACTGCGCCTCCCATTGCGCGAGCCGGTTCTGCAACTCGGACAGCGACGACGACCCCATGATTTCGCGCATTCGACCGAGCAATAGCGTCAGGTTGGCGCGCGTCGAGTTTGGCGGTGGCTCAAGTTCCGGGGTGTCGGCGTTCAGTGACGGGTTCCGGTCGTTCGCGTCCGTGCGCGCGATACCCTCCAACGCGAGTCTGCGCAGGGATGCGGGGCGGTCCGATGCGCCGGGGTCCGGTTTGTCGGACCGGAGGGTCTCGTCCAGCGCCTTGTCAAGCGTCGGCAAGATCGGCGGCAGGCCCGGAGCAAGAGTGATCGTCACGCCGCCTCCTTGTCATTGGACACGCTGGTCACGCCTGGCGCCGGCGCAAGTTCGCGCATCGTTGGATCCTCCGTCGCCGGCCGCGCGGCATGCGCCGCCTCCAATGCGTTCAGGTACGCCCTCGCCTTCGTACGCAGGTCGGCGTCACAGCTGCTCTCGCACACGAGCGCGAAACAGTCGCTGGCGAGCGTCATGTTGCGCATCATCATCTGGCACTGCCCGGCGTAGAAGACCGGCCGGTAATCGTTCTTGCCGACGGCGAATGCCATGGCGTAAAGATCGATCGCCTTCTGATACTCCTCTTTGAGCTGGCACACGGCCGCCAGACCCACGATGTACTCCGGATTGTAGAAATCGTAGATGCAAAGGAAGCGGAAGAACGCTTCCGCCTGTGCCAATTGGCCATTGCTGTAGAAATCGTAGGCGTGTGCGTACAGGCCATCCATGGTTTCGTTCGGAATGCCATGAATATCCTTCAGGCTCGCACCTGCCAACACAGCCTCCCAGATCGCGCCCGTCATGCGACTGTCTTCCGTTTCCAACTGCGTTGCCGCGTGTGTCATCGTTCTACCTCCTTCCGATACCCGATTTCGGGTCAGTCTTCGGCCTGCCAGCCTGTTGGCAGACACCAATGAGCGATGGGAATTGCCGAAGCGACGTCGGCCGCCGCCCGTGGGCGAGACCCTTTCGCCGTGGCGCGCGACCAGGTGCGCAGGCGGCGCATCGGGCATGCACGACAGACAACGCACCCACGACTCGACGCCGCTGTCGCGCACCGCCCGATAGCGGGCGTCGGCCAGCGCCGCCGCACCGCGCGCCTCCTCGATGGCCGAATAGCGCTGCCGGTCGGCTCGGGCATATTGCGGATCGCCTGGCGACAGAATGTCGAGCACCGTTTGCACCTCGGCCAGCGTCGTGTCGGTCTGAATGGCGCGCAACTGGCTTCGTGCGAATGCCTCACGCGCTTGCGCATATCGCTCCAACGCACAGCGGGCGGCGTCGCGCAATGCAACACGTTCGGCCCGGCGCCGGATCGTCGTCGCATCGGCCCGAGCCACGCTACGGGGAAACAGGTCGCGCTCCGAAGGCAGGTCCACGCGGCAGGCGCTCCCATCGCGCGCGGCGTGCACCATCAAGGAAAAGGCCTGTCGGGCCAGCGCTCGCAGACATTCCGACGGCGTTGACGCCGAGACTGACTCAATGGTGTCCGCAGGCATGCAGGTATCACGCATGCGGATGAATTGACGCCTTTCCTGCCGTACCATCGGTCCTCCCGGGATTACGTAAAAGTGGGTCACTGCTTTGCCGCGTATCGCAATTGCCGGCATCCCGATGACTTCATTAAAGCAATCCGCCATCTGCACGACTTCCAAAAAGCGTTCTATCGCGGCGGGTCAATTTCTTTCGGTTCTGCGACTTCGTCATGCGATTCCAAGGGGCGGCCCGGACCCTGCCACTCGACTTCACGGGCGCGGTCCACATCGCGCTGTCCGTCGACGCACACGTCGTGCGCCAGCGGCACTCCAAGCGAGGTTTCCGTCGGCGCCGCGCTCTCCCACGCCTCCTGCATGCCGGCCCGCTCCACGTCTTCGAGCCAGAGCAGCAGTCGCATGATCGCGTCGACTTCCTCGATCGATACGAACGTGTATCGACGATGCGTCTGGTGCAAACGGCGTGCAAGCGCCACGTCCTGCACCACGGGAACACCCTGCGACTCGGCGTAGCGCCGTACCGCAAGCGCGCGCTGGTTCGTCTCCATCACCGAGATGAACGGCAGCGAAATCACATCGGGACGGAAGTAGATGCCCACGGCGATGTGCGTGGGGTTGGCGACGATGAGACGCGAGTCGCGAACGTCGGAACGCACGGCCTCCGACAGCATTTCGGTATGCAGCGCACGCCGACGCTGCTTGATCTCGGGATTGCCGTCGGAATCCTTGCGCTCGCGCTTGACCTCATGCAGCTCCATGCGTTGATCGCGCATGAAAAGCCAGTACTCGACCATCGCGTCGAGCACCGCGATCGGAGCCACGCATATCAGCGAAATCCAGACAAGCTTCGCGGACAACGCGACCCATGCCGCCCCCACGCCTGCCACGCTCATGTGCGACTGCGCGAACAGCAGACCCTTGGCGTCCCACCAGAGCGCCGTCGCAATGCCGGCGAAGCTCAGGAGGTAAAGCACGGCCTTGACGGCGTCCTTCAGGGTTCGCGCGCTGAAGATGCGCCTGGCACCCTGGATGGGATTGACGGCTCCGAAATTGAGCTTGAGCGCCTGTGTCGCCCAAATGAAGCCGGTCTGCAGCAGCGTGGGGAGCACGGCGGCGGCGGTGCACACGACCAGCACGGGCAGGATCATCTGGAGTCCATGGCGAAACAACGCCACTGCGTAGCCCTGAGGGTCCGCAAACCGGCCGTCGGCGAGGACCTGGCGGTACTCCTGCATCAACCAGAGCAACGGGTCTGTCGATAGCGTGAAGAGCAGGCCGACGAAGACGAGGATCACCATCGTCAGTTCCTTGCTCTTGAACGACTGCCCTTTGCGCGCGGCTTCCTGCAAACGTTTCGGCGTTGGCTTCTCGGTTTTTTCGCCCATGCTAGCGCTCCATGCCGGTCGTCAGCGCCGGCGAAGCCGGCGACAGCCATCGCACCACGTCGTCGGGGCGCATGACGCGGGCGACAAGTGCCTCGGGCAGGGTTGCCGAGAAGTAAATGAGCAGGATGGTGAAGGCGATCACGCTCTTGATCGTCAGCGACAGGGCGAAGGCGTTGACCTGCGGCGCAAAGCGCGAGAGCAGTCCGAGTACCATCTCCGAGAGAAACAGCGCCGCGACCACGGGCGCCGAGATCGCGATGGCATGCCCGACGAGTCCGTCGAGCAGTTCGTACACGCGAGTGGCGGACAACACGCAGCCGCCGAACGGCTCGCACACGCGATAGCTGCGCGCGAGCACCTCGAGCAGCCAGGACATCCCGCCCAGGTGCAAATAGATCACCGCACCGAACCATTGGCAGAATCCGGCGAATTCCGACGTATCGACGCCATTGGCCGGATCGATCACGCTGCTGAGCGTGGCCCCGCGCTGATTGTCGATGTATGCGCCCAGCGCGTGAAACACCCAGAAGGGAAACGCGAGCGCCACCGCGAGCAACAGGCCGACACTCGCCTCGCGAACCAATAGCGCCCAGACGGGCCCGTTCAACGCGAGAGGGGCACCATAGGGATACGGCCATACGCCCACGGCCATCCACATCGACACCGCAATGCGCACCACCCCCGAGAGTACGTTGGCATTCAGGATCGGCAGCAGGAATATCGTGGGCGCCACGCGCGCGTAAGCAATGGCGGCGGCCAGTATGCCGTCATGGTGTGCAAGGACCAGGCTGGCACCCATCTCAGGACTTCCCCGCCACGGCCAGTCGCATGACCGTGATGCCGAAGTTCACCAACGTCTCGCCATACCAGTCGGCCAGCACGAACAGACTTACCGAGACGGCGAGCAACTTGAGTCCGAACGGCAAGGTCTGCTCCTGCACCTGTGTCACCGTTTGCAGCAGACCGACGATCAGGCCGACGAGCGTGGCGACCGCCACGGGTGCCACCGAGAGGATCAGCACGAGGTACAGCGCGCGATTGCCAGCGAACACTAGGTTATCCATCTGCGGCGCTCCTCATGGCAGGTACTGGCGAACCAGCCCCTGCGAAAGCAGCGACCAGCCATCCATCGCCACGAAGAGAATGAGCTTGATGGGAACCGATATGGTGACCGGGCTCATCATCATCATGCCCAGCGAGAGCAGCACGCTCGACACCACGAGATCGACCACCACGAAAGGCAAATAGAGATAGAAGCCGATGGTGAACGCGTTCTTGATTTCCGTGAGTGCGTAGGCGGGCAGCAGGGCGAAGATCGACGGCGACGCAGCACCGGCGCCGATATCACCCGCGTCTCGCCCCACCTCCTCGCGCGCGAAGAATTGCGTGAGTTGCGGGTCGGCATACTTCACCAGATAGTCGCGGTATGGGGACAGCCCATCGTCGAGGAAGCGGCGCACCGAGTTCGGGTCGCCGAAGTTCACGGGGTTGGCCTGATAGGCATCCATCACGGCGGAGGCCACCGGCAGCATCACGAACAGCGAAATGAGCAGGGCAACGCCGTTGAGCGTCATGTTGCTCGGCACCTGTTGCAGGCCGAGCGCGTTGCGCACCATCACGAAGACGATCGAGAACTTGACGAAGCAGGTGCCCGACGCCACGAGAAACGGCAGCAGCGTGAACAGGCTCAGTATGCCGATGGACGGCACATCACTCCACATGCGCGTTCCCCGCGAACCATTGATCAATCTCCACGCCGAGCCGCCCGTCGAGCTGCACGAGCTCGCCCCTGGCCAGCAGCGTGTCGTTCACGCGCACCTCCACGCGCTGCTCCGCCCCGGGGGACAATGCGAGCATGTGCGTGTGGCCGACCTGTTGCAGTTCGGCGAACGTCATGCGCTCGCGTTGCAACACGAACACCAGTTCGACCGGCAAGTGTTCGAGCGTCGGTGCCGGCACCGGTAGATGCGCGTCGAAGCCCTCCGGGTCGTCGCCCGCGCCCGGCGCGGCCTGCTCGTCGAATTCCAGCATCACCCTTCCCTCCTCGTATAGATAACTGCCGATGGTCAGCCCACGGCAACTGACTCGCCGCCGCGTGTGGCGGATGAGCAGCACGTCACCCCGTCCGGTCGAGCGCAACATCCCGGCGGTAGTCCGGCTGCGCCCGATCTCCATGTCCAGAAAAACGCTCGCTTCACCCGCGTCGAACCGCCGCGTCGTCTCGACGGCCGGCACACGTGCCAGCCACACCGGACACTCCGCAGCGCGTACCTTGAGCAGTCGGCCCTCGGGCAAGGCAACGCCGTCGATCGGCGATGCGACGTCGAGCATGTCGTAGCGCAGCTCCGGCATCGGCAGATGCAACGGCCTGGAACTCACCGCAAACAGACGTGCCGCCAGTCGCTCCGAGTCGGCACTGCAGGCCAGCGACGCCAGTTCATGCGACACACCTTCGAGCCACATGCCGGGTTCGACCCAGCCCTGCCACGTATGCGAGGTGTCCTGCACCTGAATCCAGGTGCCCATGCGGGGCAGATGTTCCAGCGTGGCCGCCCACCCCCGCGCGCGCCAGGCATCGGCGGCTGCCGTCAGGCGCGCCGCGGCTTCGTCGACACGGCGCAGCCTCAGCATGGGCCGCCCTCATCACCTTCACCACCTTCACTCCCTTCACCGCCCTCGCCCCCCGATTGCGGATCGGCGCCGACGGGTTCGATGGCGTGCACCGCGACCCCGCTCCCGGCGACACAAGCACCCGCATCCGACGCCGCCGACCACATCGCCGATAAACGGCGCTGCACGGTGGGGTCCGACGCCCCAAGCACGAACCCCGGCTGCCCATCGATCTCGGCGGCCCTGATCTGCACGAAATGTCCGTCGCCCCATTGCTGGAACGCATAGCGCATGCCTGGAGCGGGCACGGCGCCGGTGCGAGACGATGCCTCGTGCCGAACGTTGGATCCCGTGCGCATGAAAGGACTTCGCATCGGGGCCGCGGCACGCGGCGGCATCCCTTGCCAGGGCACCCCGGGAGCCGGAAGCGGGCCGACGGCGGCCACGCCAGCAGGGCCGGGCTCGCCCTTGCGACGCTCGCCGACGTCGTGCCCGCCACGGCCGGACATCGACGCAGCCCCGTCATGGCCTGCGATCGCTGCCGTGGTCGCTGTCCCACCGACCGTCGCGTGATGTCGTTCGCTCGCTCCCGCGTCCCGAATCGCGATCGTCTGCAGGCGTGTCGATTCGCGGGCGTCCGGTGCATCCGCGCCACCGTCGTTGCGCCGTACGGCGGCGGCGGCGTCCGGCGAGGTCTGCGCCGATGTTTTCTCCCGGATGCGGTCTGAGGCATCGCCCGGCGCATCGGTGCGCTCCGCTCGTTGCGTGCGCTCGGGGAGCGGCGCTGCCTCCCCGGCGTCGCGCTGCCCCGCCAAGTGAGCGCGCTCGGCGACGTCGGCAGCGAGTGCCGCGCGCCGCGCATCGACATTGAGCGACAGCTGCGGCTCGTACGTCGCGAGCCACGGCAGCCACGTCGGAACACCCCCCGGCTGCGGGTCCGGCTTGCGTTTGCCGGCCTCGCGTTTGCGCAGCGCGTCCTCGAATCGATCGGCCACGGAGCGGTCTCTTTCCGCCCCCTCGACGGATTCCGCCGCCGACGCCGTTCCCGCTGCCCCGACAGGGCCCTTCAGTCCCGAGCTTTCCATGATTGGCGATCCTCCAGTTCTCCGGCTTCGATCCATTCGGCGCGCTTGCGCGCGTCTCGACGCATCGATTCCGCCATGCGTGAATACTTCGTTTCCTTGCGCCACCATCGGCGCCACTCCACCTCCGCGATTTCGCGATCCGTGGCCAGTTGCTCGCGCGACTCCTCGAGCGTGGTCAGCCTCACTTCCAGCTCACGCACCTGCGCCCGCAGCAGCGCCACGGCGCGCATCTCGCCGCGAAGCTCGGCCAGCTCGGCATCGACATGCGCGAGCCGCGACGATTCGATCAGCGCCGCCAGGGCGTCGCGCTGCGCGGCAAGCTGGTCGTACCTGGCAGACAGCGTGGCGCTGCGCGCGGCAATGTCCTGCAGTTCCCGCTCCTGCAATCGCTTCATCTGCAAAGCGCCGCGCCCCATGCGTCGCGCGTCAGCCCACGATTTCATGCAGCCGCTCCAGGGTGTCGTCGATCGGTGTCCACTGTCCGTTGCCCTGCCGAAGAAAGGCTTCGATTTGTGGCTTTGCGTCCATCGCCCGATCGTCCTGCGCGTTTGCGCCCGGGCGGTATTCGCCCAGGTCGACGAGCGTTTGCAGGGATTCAAGACGGGCCAGGCATGTGCGCATTGCCCCCGCGAGCCTCAGATGCTCGGGCGACGCCACGCGCGTGGCCACACGGCTCACGCTGCGCAGCACGTCGATGGCCGGATAGTGGTTGCGATTGGCCAGTTGCGCGCTCAGATGGATATGTCCGTCGAGAATCGAGCGAATCTCCTCGGCCATCGGATCGGTCGTCTCATCGTCTTCGACCAGTACGGTATAGAAGGCCGTGATACTGCCGCACGCCGCGGCGCCCGCACGCTCCAGCAACTGCGGCAGACTCGAATAGACCGATGCCGGCACACCGGCGCGCATGGGCATTTCTCCCGTCGCCAGCGCGAGGTCGCGACAGGCGCGCACGTAGCGCGTTAGCGAGTCGACGAACAAGGCAACACGGTGCCCCTGATCGCGAAAGAATTCGGCCACTGTCGTGGCCAGCAGCGCCGCGTTTCGACGCGCGACCGCCGGTGCGTCGGACGTGGCGAAAATCACCACGCAACGCCGGGCGCCCGGCGAGGCCCGCAATGCGTCAACGATCTCCACCACTTCGCGGCCGCGCTCGCCGATCAGCGCGACCACCGTCGTGTCGACATCCACCCCCGCCATCAATGCATTCATGAACGATGTCTTGCCGCAGCCCGCCGGCGCGAAGATGCCCACGCGCTGGCCAACGCCGCAAGGCAGCAACGCGTCGATGGCGCGCAGGCCCGTGTGCAGCGCGACGTCCACCCCCACCCGCGCTTCGTAGGACAGCGCCGGGGCCAGCAGCGCGCGCTCGACGCCCCCCCCGCGCGGCGCTTCGCCCCCGCGACGGTTGCTTCGTTCAGCAGGGTCGGCGCCGTCGATCCGGTCGACGATGCGCCCGCCGGCATCGAGCACGGCGCCACGCCAGGACTCATGCGGGCGGCAAGTGGCCTGGCGTCCGGTCGGCACCAGTGCGGAGTCGCACGACAGCCCCTGCGTGGCCGCGAACAGGCTGAGGATGGCCCGATCGTCGTGCACGGCGATGACCTGCGCCTGCCCGACTACCTGCGCCTCGCGCCACGTGCGGCGAATTTCGCAGATCTCACCGATACTCACGCCCGGCAGACGGGCTTCCGCCGTGTGCCCGGCGATGCGCGACACAAGCGCCAGGCGCTTGACGAGCGCTGCGGCACGTTTCCCAGGGGCGTTCATGGAGGCATTCGATCTCACGTTCGTACGCTCATATCGTGCTGATGACGTTCACCGAAACACCGTCGACCAGTTCGCCGAACGACAGCACTTCCATATCCCGGAAGCGGGTCTCGGCCAGCTTCTTGACGAAGCGCCGCACATCAACGGAGGCGAGCAGCACAACCTCCTTGTGCGCGCGGCCGGATGCATCGAGTGCGAGCGCAACACGATCGAGCAGCGCTTCCGCGTCCTTCGGATCCATGTTGACGAATGCGCCGCCCGCAGTCTGGCGAATCGAACGGCGTACGCTCTCCTCGACGTCCGCCGAGAGCATCACCACGCGCAGTTCCCCGTTGCGCAGAAACTTGTTGCAGATGTAGCGCCCCAGCGCGCCGCGCACGTGCTCGACGAGATTGAGCACGTCCTTTTCCCGTGGCGCCCACATCGCAAGCACCTCCATCACGAGCTTCATGTTGCGCACCGAGATACGCTCCATCACCAGGCGCTGCAGAATTTCCGACACCCGTTGCAATGCCACGTGGCGCAGTACTTCCTTGACCAGATCGGGGTAGTGGCCCTCGACCAGATCGAGCAGTTTCTTCGTTTCCTGAATGCCGAAGAACTCGTTGACGTGGCGCGTGAACAGCACAGCCAGGCATTGGTAGAGTTCGTCGGCCGGCGTATGCACGACGTGGTGCATGGCCCGCAGCATCTCTCCCTGTTCGGGGGTCACCCAGGCGCAGCGTCCGCGCTCCGCGCCGGAGAAAAGCGGGTCGAGATCCAGGGCGGCGATTTCGCCGGTGAAGGCATCGACGCGCACCCGATCGTAGAACACGACGAACTCGTCGGCGCGCACCTCGTTGATGTAGACCGACGCGCGTGTGGCATCGAGTGCGGTCGATCCCTGCAACAGAATCTCGGGCAGGTGCACGCCGAAGTCGTTGAAGAACTGACTGCGAACACGCTGCGGGAACGCCGCGCTTTCGAAGGCGCTCAGTTGCGCCTCGGGCAGCACCACCGCCAGCGGCGCCGTCGAGGGCGCCAGACTGTCTAGATCGTCGATGGACATGAGCGCACTATGCGCTTTGGTCCCCGGCACCGCGCCCCGGCCCGGTTCCGCTCGTCCCCCGGTCGCTCCGGACGTGTCGGCCGCCCTGGCGCGCTTGCCCCTGGCGAGCGCCTCCGGCTTCGCGAAATAGCACGCCAGCGCGAGCAGGCCGGCGAGCAGCGCGAACGTCGTCAGAGGAAACCCCGGCAGGGTGCCGATGACCAGCGTCAGAAGCGCGGTCGCACCGAGCACGAAGCGGTTGCCCATCAGCTGACTGATGATGGTGCGGCCCATGTTGTTGGCCTCGCCGTTCACGCGCGTGACGACGAAGCCCGCCGCCACCGAGATCAGCAGCGCGGGGATTTGCGCCACCAGTCCGTCGCCGATGGTCAGCGACGTGTAGGTGGCCAGCGCACCGCTCAGTTCCATGCCGCGTTGCGTCATGCCAACGATGATGCCGCCGACCAGGTTGACGAAGATGATGACGATGCCCGCGATCGCGTCGCCCTTGACGAACTTCATCGCACCATCGAACGAACCGTAAAGCTGACTCTCTCGCTCGAGCACGCTGCGGCGCTCGCGCGCGCCATCGTTGTCGAGCGTGCCGGCCTTCACGTCGGCGTCGATGCTCATCTGCTTTCCCGGCATGCCGTCGAGCGAAAAGCGAGCCGCCACTTCGGCCACGCGCTCCGAGCCCTTCGCGATCACGATGAATTGCACGATCGTGACGATCGCGAACACAACGAACCCCACGGCCAGGCTGTCGCCAATCACGAACTGGCCGAACGAGTCGATGATCTTGCCTGCATCGGCGTCGATGAGGATCAGCCGCGTGGTGCTGATCGACAGCGCCAGACGAAACAGCGTGGTGATGAGCAGCATCGACGGAAAAGACGAGAAGTTGAGTATCTTCTCGATGTGAAACGCGCCGAGGAACAGCAGGACCGAAAGTGCGATGTTAATCCCGATGAGAAAGTCGACCAGATAGGTCGGCAGCGGAATCACGAGCATCGCGATCACACATGACATCAGAATCAGGATGACAATCTCGGGACGCCCGCGAAGGTCATTGAGCAATGCCGCCGGCATCTCATACGCTCCGGCGATGACGCGATACCGGATCGAGCGCACCGTCGCTGCGCTCGCCACGGTAGGCGGATCCCGCCAGCAGGCGCAGGCCGTCGAGCAGCGCTTCGCGCGCCTGCTGCGTTTGCAACGGCTCGCCCGGCAACGCGCTGCACGCGCGGTGGAGCAGGCCGATCAGGCGGCCATGCGCGCCGTTGTCGTGCAACAGCGCAGCACTGCCGGTCACTTCCCGCATGGATTCGTCGAGCGTCGCCGGGTCGGTCAGCACCGCGAGCACGAAATGCAGCCAGTCTTCCTCGCGTGAGTTGAACGGTGCGGCATGGGGACTCTGGCTGACCTGCGCGACGAACGTGCGCTCGCAGGAACGCAGACGCCGCAGGATACCCAGACGCGCGAGCGGCGTCAGAAACCCGGTCGGCGTGCAGCTCGGGTCGGCCGACTGCATGTCGTCGACAAGCGCACCCTCCACGAACTGGAGAACCAGCGCCCGACGCTCGTAGCCGAAACCTGCGATCCAGCTTTGGTAGACCTCGATATCGGGCGCGTCGCTGCTCAGAAAGCTGCGATAGGTCGCGCGCAACATGGCCGGGGTGTATTCGAGGCGCATCTCAACGCTCGTCAACCGCGCCTTGATGGCGCAGTGAATCCCCGCTTTGCGCTCGCGAACGGCATCGGCCGGAACATCCTGCGCCTGAGCGAGCACCGTGTCGAGCGCCGCCTGCCGATGCGCATCGAGCGTGTCGCGTTCGGTCACAAGCACCTGAAGCGCGAGCCAGCGGTCGCTGATGTCGGCAAACGCGTCGTACAGCAGACGGGTCAATGCCTCGGGCGACACCCACGTCGTCGCGAGAATCGCGCGAATCTTCTGCGGGGCGTCCTCGTCGAGCAGGTACGCATAGCTGTCGTCGACCGACTGACCCTCGCGGCGCCGCAGCGAGGAACGCACTCCGAACTGCGCCCCGGCAGCAGTGCCCTCATCCGCCGAGCAGGCCGCGCGAACGATGTCCGAAACAGGCCCGCCCGTGAGCAGGCGCAAAGGCCCGTCGTCATCTTCGACCGCTTTGGCCGCAGAGAACCTGCCGCCCTGCGGTTTGGCCGGCGCTTCGGAAAACGATGGCGAGTGCCGAATGGCATCAAGACTTGTCACGGTCGACTCCCGTGTCGTGAGTGGAGGGTTCGTCGCGCGCCACGGGCGGCACGACGGGGGAAGCCGGCACGGCGTTCGACGGCGGCTGCGGCGGCAGGAGTCCGGTCGCCTCGCGCACGTCCCGTCCAACGCCGCTCAAGGCACCGGGCAACGCCGTCATGGTGTCGGCCACAATGTCGCTCGCGTCGCGCTCCATGGGGCCGGCAATCTCGCGCGGCTGGATCAGGAACACGCGCACATCGTTGTTCCGCGCCTGGCTCGTGTAGCGAAACGCGCGCCCGAGCAACGGAATGTCGCCGAGCAGCGGCACCTTCTTCTCGACCGTGTCGCCGCTGTCGCGCGTGTACCCGCCGATAAGCAGACTCTTGCCCTGCGGCACGCGTGCGATGGTGCTGATGCGCGTGCGCGACACGGTCGGTAGCACGGTGTACTTGCTCTCGCCGTCGCCCTCGCGCTTCGGGGTGCTGGTGCCGTCTTCGATATTGAGCGTCATCTCGATCTCGCCCTGACCGGCAAAACGCGGCCACACGCTGATCATGGTGCCGTACGTCACGCTGCGCAGGTCCGTGGTGCGCTCACCTTCGAGTGGCACGTAAAAGGTCTGGCTGCCATCGAACACGGCCGGAATGTTCTCCTGCGTGAGGATTACCGGACGCGACACGACCGTCGCCTGCCCGTTCGACGCCATCGCCTGGATTCTGGCGAGAAAACGCATGCCGTCGAGCGTACTGAGCGGCGTCGTGGCATTGAGCACGAGCCCCAGGCGCGAGCCGATGTTCACGCCACCGGACCAGTCGACACCCAGCGAATCGAGCGCCTCCTTGCGCACGTCGATGATCCAGAGCGAGAGTTCGATATGCCGGCGCGGCCGGTCGAGCCGCGAGACCAATCGCTCGACACGCTCGACCTGCTCCGCAGTGCCGCGCACGAGCAGGCTGTTGCCCGCCGGATACGCCTTCACGATCAGTGAGCCCGCGGGTGGCGCGCGGCGCTCGGCGGGGGTATCGACCGTGCCGACCGGCGAGCCGTCGGCATTCGGCGATAGCGGAAGTTGTGGCGGCAATGGGGGAGG
>NZ_AYXJ01000031.1:0-43544 GCF_000681415.1 Pandoraea sp. E26 | reverse complement strand
GGGCGGAGGCAGCGGCGCATGCCGGGCCGCCATATTCGCTTGTCGAGAGGGTCGTCCGACCGGCCGCGCGGCACATGACATCGATCGATGGAAATTTGGTGCGGTGCCACATTGATTGCACGCTGACTAAGTATTTTCCCTAGGAGTAAAGAAAACCGCGCCACAGCTTGATTTCGGGGCGGCAAAATTCGATTTGTCCACCCTACAAAATGATCGGCGATTGCCGTTAACGGCCTCATGGCGGCCGTTTCGACACGGCGCCATCGAGGCCTCGACCCAGGTCCGGCGGACGAAACGATCGCTGAGGCCCGCTCTTGTTCCGGCGCGTTCGTCGCAACGCCGGGCCCACAAGGTGCGAGATACCGGGCAAGCACGCTAGGCGGCCGCGAAGTGCCGCGTGTCTTTCGAGACCTTACGTGGCAACCAACCAGGCACCGATGCTCGACGCACTGCAATCGCTGCTGGCGACCGTCCAGCGCAATGAGCGCTCGCTAAAACGTTTTCAGGACATCGAGCTGGCGCTCATGGGGGCGCCCGATTTCGGCCAGTTCCTGGAAGTGGTGCTCAATCGCCTGCGCCACGATTTCGACCTCTCCGGCGTTCACCTGATGCTCGCGGAGGTCGACGACACGCTGCGCGACCTCATCGACACGGCCGAGGGTATCCGCGCGCTCGATTCGGGTCTGTGCATTGCACAGGATGCCGGTACGTTTTCCGCCGTCTGCGGCGATGGGCAGCTCTGGATCGGCGCACCGCGCGAGCGTCATGCGCCGTTGTTCGGGGCGCGCATTCCGGCAAGCGCGGTGATCATGCCGCTCGCGCGCAATGGCCGTCATCTCGGGGTGATCGCCCTGGGCAGCCGCGACGCGCGCCGCTTTACCGCCGAGATGGCGACCGATTTCATCGAGCGCTTCGGTGCCGTGGTGGCGGTGTGCCTCGAGAACATGTGGAATCGCGAGCGACTCAAGCGCATCGGCCTGACGGACCCGCTCACCGGGTTGTCGAACCGACGCTACTTCGATCAGCGTCTTCGTGAGGAGGTCGTGCGAGGCGCGCGCTATGGGGCGCCGCTCGCTTGCCTGCTGATCGATATCGACCACTTCAAGCGTGTCAATGACAGCTATGGGCATGCCACCGGCGACCGCGCCTTGCGGGCCGCAAGCGCGTGCATGCGGGCGCAATTGCGCGTGACGGATACGCTCGCGAGATATGGCGGTGAGGAGTTCGCGGCGCTGCTCGTGCAGACGGAACAGAACTGGGCGGGCACCGTGGCCGAGCGCGTGCGGCGTGCCGTCGCCCGACTCGAAGTGCCCGACGATGGCGGCACGCCGGTGCCGCTGACGATTTCCATCGGTCTGGCCAGCGTGCATCCGCGCGACATGACCGATCACGACACGTTGCCGATGCGGCTGCTCGGCGCTGCCGACGCCGCACTCTATGCCGCGAAACGCTCCGGGCGCGACCGCGTGGTCGTGGCACCCGCGGCCAGTCTGCTCTGAGTGCTCCGAGTGCTCAGAGTGCTCTGAGGCGGCATTGATCGGGTATCTCGCTGGTACGAGGGGGACCTTCCCGGGTGGCGCAACGATCGGGCCGATAGACGTATGCGCGA
Organism: Pandoraea sp. E26; assembly: GCF_000681415.1. Classification (NCBI taxonomy): domain Bacteria; kingdom Pseudomonadati; phylum Pseudomonadota; class Betaproteobacteria; order Burkholderiales; family Burkholderiaceae; genus Pandoraea; species Pandoraea sp. E26. The sequence continues at coordinate 41,935 of NZ_AYXJ01000031.1, read as the reverse complement.
CTGACGCACACGTCTAGCGCAAACTGAACCACCCGATCAGCAACGACACCGTTACCACCGACAGCACTGTCGAGATGAGGATCGCCCGCGACGCGACAGCCGCTTCACGTCCATACAGCTGTGCCAGCATGAACGGCCCGGTGCCGATCGGCAATGCAGAGAGCAGCAGCGCGCTGTGCGCCCAGATCGGGGGCAGGTCGAACACGCGAAACGCAAGAAAGCCCGTCACAGCCGGTTGAAACACGAGCTTTAGCCCGACCAGGCGACCTACGGCGCGGGCGATGCGCGGCTCGCGAACCTTGACGGAACGCTGTGCGAGGAACATGCCAATGGCCACCAGTGCGCAGGGACTGGCGGCGCCGCCGAGCAGTGTGGTGAAGTGCAGCACCGGCGCCGGCAGCGTCAGGCCGAGCGCCGCAAAGGCCATGCCGACGAATGGCGAGACGACCAACGGATTGCGCGCGAGCGCGCGTGCGACGAAGCCAGCCGTGCGGCGCCAGTCGGGCGTGGCCTGAAGATCCGTCTCGATGATTGCGATGGAGATCGCGAAGAGCACCGTGGCGGTGAGCAGCATGGCCACGACCACTGCGGGAACGCTGGCGGGACCGAAGGCCACGAGACAAAGCGGCAGCCCCATGAAACCGGCATTGGGATACGCCGCGCCCATGCCTTCGATGCTCGCGTCGGTCAGGCGCCCGCGCACTGTGCGGTCGAGCAGTAGCGAGAGCGCGAACGTTGCGGCCATGCCGCCGCCGAATGCGCCCAGAAAGCCGGGATTGACCAGTTCCGCCCAGGTGATCTGCGCCATCGACTGAAACAGCACGGCAGGCAGGGCGAGATAGACGACAAACCGATTGAGCGCGTCGAGTGCCGCGTCGCCGAGCCATGCGCGACGCGCGCAGAGATAGCCGACAAGGATCAGGCCGAACACGGGCAATGCGGCGGAGATGACGGCTTGCATGATCAGCGCCCCGTCGCCAGTCGGGCGAGCCATTCGCGGCGTGCATTGCCGCCGTCGGCTTCGGTGTGCTCGCGGGCTGCCGTTTCAGCGCCCCGCGCGTCGCCTGCGACGATGCGCGCCACGATGTCGCCGTGCTCGTGCCACACGACTTCCTGCATCGGCATCGCTCCGAGCGTGGCGGCCATGGCGCGCATGATGTGCGGCCATTGCGGTGCAACGGTCTGCGCGATCAACGGATTGCCCGACGCGTCGTGCAGCGCCGTGTGAAACGCCACCTCGACGCGAACCTGTCGCGCCACCGGCGTGCCGTGTGTCATGGCCATCCCCGCGGCGACGGCGTCGTGCAATCGTCGCAACTCGGCGTCGGTCATCGTGTTCGCCGCGACTCGTGTCGCCGCCAGGCGTGCGGCCAGACCGTCAAGCGCAGTGCGCACTTCATAGAGACGGCGCAGATGATCGGCGTCGATGGGCGCGACCTCAAGGCCCTGACGCCCGCTGTCGCAAACCAGCCCGTCGCGCTTGAGCAATTGCAGTGCGTGGCTCACGGGTTGGCGCGACACGCCCAGTGAGTCGGCCAGTTCGGCCTGCCGGATGCGCTCGCCCGGCGGCAGGGTGAGGTCGGCAATGGCGTTGCGCAGACGCGCGTAGACCTGATCGATGAGGACCGGGGCATTGGTCACCGGTTCGAGCGGCGGTAGTGGCGAGTCCGGCGAGTCCGGCACGCAGGACGCCTCGGCCGACGCGCCGGAAGTTGTGAGGTGGGCCATCGGATGCCGGTCGTCGCCGGTATTCGTGATATCTGGAATTCCGAATTCTACGTGAGTGCGCCGATGTGGGCGAGGCTTATTTCGGAATGACGGCGAATGAGGGAAGGGGCACGCGCCTGACCCGAGCCGAGAAATGACGCAGGTGGGACCGGACGCGGCGACACCCGGCGACGCGGTGCGGCAGTGCCTCGCCCGATGGCGAACTCAGTCGCTCGCGTCGAGTTCAGGAGGAGAGACGGTGGCGGCCCGCGCCGGCGTTTGCAGCAGCGCCTGGACGGTCGTGCGCGTGCGCTGGAGGCGGCGGGCAAGCGCCCAGGCATCGGCCTCGCGTTCGAACAGGCCGACGATGAGGTGGGGTTCCGCAGCGAACCCGTCGGAGAACAACCCGACATTCTTGGCGATCATCTCGCTCGCGCGCTCCACGGACACGGTGTACTGGCGCGGCGAGCGGTATTGGTTGATGACAACGGCAAAGGCGCGGGAGAACGCGTCGGACATGCGGGAATCTCCTTTGACGGCGAGCTGCGCGATGCCGGACGACGGGCGCCGATGTCGCGCACCCCGCGGTGCACTTCCGCTGATTGTAGGCGATGGCCGTGCGCGTGTCGGGACAAAACGATGATGCCGCGCAGAAGGCGACAGCGCATGAAAAAGCCGCCGGGCGTGTCGGCGGCACAACGGGGAGAGTGACAGCGCAACCGAAGTTGCCGAAGACGATCCTCGCGCGTGCCGACGACGGCGACGTGAGGCGCATGGGGGGCGCATGGGGGGCGCATGTGGCGCGCATGGGAGGCGGGGATACAAACGGGAAAAGGCGACCCGCCGCGCGCACCGCGCGTCGATCGCCCCATGCGACGTCCGGGAGTGGTCGGTGCGTGGTGCCGGCTATACGAGCACGGGCAACGCCTCCACCACGAGGAACGCGACGAGCGCGCCGACCACGGCACCGACGGCGCGCAAACTGTAGCGCGTGGTGCGGGTCGCGACGGGGATACCGCCGACGAGCAGCGCACCCGCCACCGCCATCGGCAGGAACAACGTCAGGTCGTAAAGATTGAAGTGGAATGCGGGCATCTTTTTGTCTCCTCACCTGAATCGCCTTTCCACTATAGGACGGTGTTGGAGGATGCCCAAGTTTGGTGCGACGCAACATGTTGCGCTGCGCGTACGGGAGGGGCGCGGCAGGCGAGCCCCCGGTCCGTGCGGGAACGTGTAGCGGGGCCGTCAGTCCTCCTGACGCACCGCGTGCATCTTGCGGCGCGCGTTCCACATGGCCATGTCCTTGCGTGTGGGTGTTCGGTCGTTCACGGAGATGCCGGACGACGTGCGTTTGTCGTTGGCAGCGACGTCGCTCGTTTCGCTGCGCGCCTGCACCATCATGACGAGCGTAAACAGCGAGGCGGCAAGCGCCAGCAGGATCAGCTTCATATGGCCCCCGGGTGAGTCTCTGGTCGATCTGGTCGGTTTTATGCGTCGTCGTCCGCATCCTGACCGGTTCTCGTGGTGGAACCGTGCCGGTGCTTGTGGCGCGACGCTTCTGTAGTGCACTGCTTGACGGACAACTCTGACGCGACTGCCTGACGTGCCTGACAGGACGGGACCCGGTGCACCGGATGCCCCGGACGTGTCGCAGCGCCACGCATTGCGCGACGCATCATAGCCGGCGCATGTGACAACTTGTCGTCGCACGCTCGACCGGCCGTGTGCACCGGGTTCGCCGACGCCGTTTCACGTCCTTCTACGTATAGCGACGCGCGCGCGGAAAAGTTTAGAAATCGTGACGATTTTTTTTCGACACAGGCCGAAAGCGTCGAACGACGCGCCGGCGGCCTGCGCCCACCGCGGGCGGCGCGCGGCGTCGACGCGTCCCGGCGCGGGGGCACGCCGGCGGTGTCACGCGTCGTACGGCGAGGTAAGATAGCTGCCACCCATCGCGATGGCCGGCGGCGCGAGTGCCGCGCGCTGCCATTGCCGACTCCCTGAGGATTTCCGGATTCCGTCATGCTCGAACTCATTTCCGAACACCGCTGTTTCGGAGGCGCACAACGCTTCTATCGCCACGCTTCGTCCGTCATCGGCCTGCCGATGCGCTTCTCGGTGTTCATGCCGCCGCAGGCGCGCGACGGTCGCGAGGTGCCCGCGTTGTTCTATCTCGCGGGTCTGACCTGCACGGAAGAGACATTCATGATCAAGGGCGGCGCGCAGTGGTTGGCCGCCGAGCACGGCGTGGCGCTGATCGCTCCCGACACCAGCCCGCGGGGCGCGGGGGTGCCCGGCGAGACGGACGCGTGGGATTTCGGCGTCGGCGCGGGTTTCTATCTCGACGCCACGCAGGCGCCATGGTCGACGCACTACCGCATGTACAGCTATATCGTCGACGAACTGTACGGGCTGGTGAGCGCGTCGTTGCCGATCGATGCCGGACGTATCGGCATCTTCGGACATTCGATGGGGGGGCACGGTGCACTCACGCTGGCGCTGCGCAACCCGGACAAATTCCGCTCGGTGTCGGCCTTCGCACCGATTGCCGCGCCGATGCATTGTCCCTGGGGCGAGAAGGCGTTCACCGGGTATCTCGGCGCGGACCGCCAGGCGTGGCGCCAGTACGATGCGAGCGAGCTGATCGCCCAGGCGGGGCGGGCGGTATTCCCCGAGGGCATCCTCGTCGACCAGGGCCTCAACGACCAGTTCCTCGAGGCGCAACTGCATCCGGACATCTTCGAGCGCGCCTGCCGCGACGCCGGCCAGCCGCTGAACCTGCGTCGCCACAATGGTTACGACCATGGCTACTACTTCATCCAGACCTTCATGGCGGACCACCTGACGCATCACGCCGGGCAACTGCGCGCGTACTGAGCGTCATTCTCCCGCCCGCGGCCGCCGGGCGTGCCATTGCGGTCGTCGAGCCGGTTGACGGTAGCCAGCCCCGGCGGGGATTGCGACCGCGCACAGGTCTAGACCGCGTGCGCGACATACCGGTTCGGCGGCGCCACGATGTCGTCCTGCGCCCGCACGATCTCCAATTCGTAGCTTCCGGCCCGATGCGTGGCGTGCAGCACGGCGTCGACTGCGGCCAGTGTGTGCTCGAAGGCGTCGCGCACCGAATCGCCCTTGAGCCATCGCGCGAGAAAAATGCCGGACGTCAGATCGCCAACGCCCACCGGGTGACGCGAGAAGGGGTAGAGCGGCCGCCGGCCGTGCCACGCCTGATCCTGCGTGACGACCAGCATTTCGAACTGGTCTGCGGGCTTGCCCGCGTATTCCAGGTGCTTCACCAGAATCATCTTCGGTCCGCGAACGAGCAGGGCGCGGCAGGCGGCAAGCGCATCGTCGAACGTTTCGATCGGATGCTGCGACAGCTTCTCCAGTTCGAGATGATTGGGCGTCATGATGTCCGCCGCCGCGGGCATGTGCTCGACCAGAAACTGCTCGATGCCCGGTTTGACCCGGCAGCCCTTTTCCGGATGTCCCATGACCGGGTCGCACAGGTAGATCGCCCCCGGATTGGCGGTCTTGACCCGCTGCACGGCCGCCAGCACGAAGCCCGCCTGCTCCGGGGCGCCGAGATAGCCGGAGAGCACGGCGTCGCAGCGGCCCAGCTCGCCAATGTCGGCGATGCCGTTCACGAGATGCAGGATCTCCTCGCTCGGCAGCGCCTGTCCGGCCCATTTGCCGTATTGCGTGTGATTCGAGAATTGCACCGTGTTGATCGGCCAGACGTTGATCCCGAGGCGACGCATGGGAAATACGGCGGCACTGTTGCCGGCGTGGCCGAAAACGACATGTGACTGGATGCTGAGAATGTTTTTCATGAGGTGACGGAAAAAGGACAACGCCCGCTGGCGGTGCGCTCCCGTCCGGAGACGAAATCGCGCCCGTCGCGGGCGTTGACCGTCAGGTCACCGGACGCGGCGAATGCCGCATCACGATGCCCGACACGTTACTTCTTGGACGTGATGATGGCGTCGGCCACGTTCTTCGGGGCTTCGGCGTAGTGCTTGAACTCCATGGTGTAGGTCGCGCGCCCTTGCGTGAGCGAGCGCAGCGACGTCGAGTACCCGAACATTTCGGACAGCGGCACCTCGGCGCGCACGATCTTGCCGCCGCCCACGATGTCGTCCATGCCTTGCATGATGCCGCGTCGCCCCGAGAGGTCGCCCATCACGTTGCCCATGAACTCTTCCGGGGTTTCGACTTCGACGGCCATCATCGGTTCGAGCAGGACGGGGTCGGCACGTCGCATGGCCTCCTTGAATGCCATCGAACCTGCCATGCGGAACGCATTTTCATTGGAGTCGACGTCGTGGTACGAGCCGAACGTCAGCGTGACCTTGACGTTGACGACCGGATAGCCGGCGACCACGCCGTTGGTGAGCGTCTCGCGAATGCCCTTGTCGACCGCGGGAATGTATTCGCGCGGCACCACGCCGCCCTTGATGGCGTCGACGAATTCGTAAGGCTTCTCCTTGTCCGGCTCGAGCGTGATGACCACGTCGCCGTACTGCCCGCGTCCGCCCGACTGCTTGACGAACTTGCCCTGCACATCCTCGACTTTCCTGCGCACGGTCTCGCGATAGGCGACCTGCGGCTTGCCGACGGTCGCCTCCACGCCGAACTCGCGGCGCATGCGGTCCACCAGGATTTCGAGGTGCAGTTCGCCCATGCCGGAGATGATGGTCTGGCCGGACTCTTCATCGGTCTGCACGCGAAATGACGGGTCTTCCTGCGCCAGGCGGTTGAGCGCGAGGCCCATCTTTTCCTGGTCGCCCTTCGTCTTCGGCTCCACCGCCTGCGAAATCACCGGCTCCGGAAACTCCATCTTTTCCAGAATGATCACGTGGTTCGGGTCGCACAGCGTATCGCCGGTCGTGGCTTCCTTCAGGCCCACGGCGGCGGCGATGTCGCCCGCACGCACTTCCTTGAGTTCCTGGCGCGTGTTCGCGTGCATTTGCAGGATGCGTCCGAGACGCTCCTTCTTGGACTTGAGCGGGTTGAGCACGGTGCCGCCCGACTCGATTACACCGGAATACACGCGGAAGAAGATCAACTGGCCGACGAACGGGTCGGTCATGATCTTGAAGGCGAGTGCGGAGAACGGTTCGTCGTCCGACGGGTGGCGCTCGATTTCCTTGTCGTCTTCATCGTGACCCGCGATGGCGGGCACGTCGACCGGCGAGGGAAGGTAATCGATCACGGCGTCGAGCATGGCCTGCACGCCCTTGTTCTTGAAGGCGGTGCCGCACAGCATCGGCACGATTTCCCCGGCGACCGTGCGCTTGCGCAGGCCTGCCCGGATCTCATCCTCCGTGAGGGTTTCGCCGCCGAGGTACTTTTCGAGCAAGGCTTCGTCGGCCTCGGCCGCGGCCTCGATCATCTTGTCGTGCCATTCCTGGGCCGTGTCCTTGAGATTGGCGGGAATGTCAACGTAGTCGAACTTCACGCCCTTGGACGCCTCGTCCCAGACGATGCCTTTCATCTTCACCAGGTCGACCACACCCTGGAAGTTGTCTTCGGCGCCGATCGGAATCTGGATCGGCACGGCATTGCCGCGCAGGCGTTCGTGGATCTGCTTGTGAACGCGGAAGAAGTCGGCGCCCACGCGGTCCATCTTGTTGACGAACGCGATGCGCGGCACCTTGTACTTGTTGGCCTGGCGCCAGACGGTTTCGGATTGCGGCTGCACGCCGCCGACCGAATCGTAGACCATGCAGGCGCCGTCGAGCACACGCATGGAGCGCTCGACTTCGATGGTGAAGTCGACGTGTCCCGGCGTGTCGATGATGTTGATGCGATGTTCAGGATAGTTGCCGGCCATGCCGCGCCAGAAGCAGGTGGTGGCGGCCGACGTGATCGTGATGCCGCGCTCCTGTTCCTGTTCCATCCAGTCCATCGTGGCAGCGCCTTCGTGGACTTCGCCGAGCTTGTGATTGACGCCGGTGTAGAACAGGATCCGCTCGGTCGTCGTCGTTTTGCCGGCGTCGATGTGAGCACTGATGCCGATGTTTCGGTAGCGCTCGATGGGGGTCTTTCGGGCCACGGTACACCTCTTTTCCAGACGGTGGGGAAAAAGCATAGCAGCAGCCATCATACTCCAATGTCGCAACGCCGCGCTGAGCGCATCGTCGGCCCGAAGGCCAGCGCGGACGGGGATTTGCGGTGGATGACCGATGCGGCGTCAGCGATCAGGCCGCATGGCGCCGACGCGCGAACGCGACCACGCTCGCGCGTGCCGCGTCGTCGGAAAGGCCGGCATTGGCGGCGCTGTCGCCGTCGCCCGCGCGAGCACCCCAGCTCGTCGAGATGGCATCGCCGTCGGCCAGGCGGAACACCGCGACGGCTTCGCGCAGATGGCGCGCCTGGTCTTCGAGCGACCCGGCGGCGGCGGTAGCCTGCTCGACCAGCGCGGCATTCTGCTGCGTGACCTGATCCATCTGCATGACGGCCGTGTTCACCTGTTCTATGCCGCCCGACTGCTCGGCGGACGCGGCCGAGATTTCGCCCATGATGTCGGTTACGCGCTGCACCGCCTGCACGATGTCATGCATCGTGCGGCCCGCATCGCGCACATGCGCGGAGCCGTCCTGCACCTTGCCGACCGACGTTTCGATGAGCGCCTTGATCTCCTTGGCCGCGGCGGCGCTGCGCTGGGCGAGCGTGCGGACTTCGCCCGCCACCACGGCGAAGCCGCGTCCCTGTTCGCCCGCGCGCGCCGCTTCCACGGCCGCGTTCAACGCGAGGATGTTCGTCTGGAACGCGATGCCGTCGATCACGCCGATGATGTCGTTGATCTTCGTCGAGCGCTCGGCAATGTCGTGCATCGAACTCACCGCGCGTTCGACGACGCGTCCGCCTTCGTCGGCGATCTCCGACGCATTCGTGGCGAGCTGGCTGGCTTGTCGTGCGTTGTCGGCGTTCTGGCGAACCGTTGCCGTGAGCTCTTCCATCGACGATGCCGTCTCTTCGAGCGAGGCGGCCTGCTCTTCGGTGCGCGCCGAGAGATCGGTGTTTCCCGCCAGCAACTGGCCCGAGGCCGAGGCAATGGCGGCGGTGCCGCTGCGAACGCGCCGCACGATTTGATCGAGGCTTTCATTCATGTGCTTGAGCGCGGCCATCAACTGTCCGGTCTCGTCGCGACTCGTGACTTCGATGCGGCTGGTAAGGTCGCCTTGCGCCACCCGCTGCGCGACCTGCACGGCGCGCGCGATCGGACGCGTGATGCTGCGCGTGACCGACCAGGCGGCGCCGATGCCCACGATCACGGCCGTCATCCCGATGGCGGCGAGCAGCCACTTGGCGAACGCGATGTCGGCGCTCGTTGCCGCGCCGGTGTCGTCGACGATCTTCTGCTGGAGCGCGACGAGCTCGACGGCCTCTTCCTGCATGGCGTCGAGCGCGGGCAGGGCCTCGCGCTCCGCGATCTCCAGCGCGCCCGCCTGCTGACCCGAGCGCAACTGCGAGAGCGCGGCGGCCCGGGCTTTGACGAAGGCATCGTTGTGCTGCCTGACCGCCGCGATGAGCTGCCGGCCTTGCGGCGTCGACACGTACTTGTCGAGCACCTCCTGTGCTTGGGCGATGCGCGCGAGATTGGCATCGATACGCGCATTCAGTGCATCGCGCCGGGCGGCGTCCGGCGCAGCCACGACTTCGAGCAGGCGGCGTGCGTTGCCGCGAACCATGGCGTCGATGTTGTGCGCGGCGTCGGCTTTCGCCCAGGCGCTGGTGATCAGGGCTTCGTTGGCGCGCTCGATGGCAACGAAACGCACGAGCGCGATGACCAGCATGGCGAGCAGCAAAAGCAGCAATGTGCCGAAGCCGATGGCCAGGCGGGTTCGGATTCTGAGATCGGCGATTCGCATACGGGATGACTCCTTTAGGGATGGGAAGCCGGGCAACGAGGGATGGGTTGCCGTCGGCGTTGCGAGGAGTGGTCGCCGGACTGCCGCGGAACGCGTCGATACGACGGATAGTGCACGACGCGACGTTGGCTCACGCGCCCGTTCGACACGGGTGACGTGTCCGGTGACGCGCGACGGGGGGATTCGATGAAGCCAGTCCGTCTACCTTCGTATACGACAGAAAATGCGACTTCTTAAGGTTTCCGTCGGACAGACGGGGCGGAATCGCGACGGACTCAGGGCGAAAATTCCGACATTCGGGTCAGACGAATCGCACCGCGTAGACGGGGGGCAGGTGCGCGGTGAGGCATTGCCATCGTTCGCCGGCGTTATCGCCGATCCACAGGGCGCCGGTCGTCGAGCCCATGGCGAGGGTGCGGCCGGTGGCGTCGATGTCGAGACCGTGGCGATAGACGAGATCGTAGGAGGGGGTCTCCGGAAGTCCGTGCGAGAGCGAGGTGAACGACTCGCCGCCGTCGCGCGTGCGGGTCACGACGAGCCGGGCATCGACCGGCATGCGGCAGGCGTCGCGTTGCGCGGGCACGAACCACGCGACGTCGGGGTCATGCGGATCGACGGCGACCGCGAAGCCGAAGCTCGACGGCGACGCGTGAATGCGCCGCCATGTCGTGCCGTAGTCGAGCGTGCGGAAGATGCCGTTGTGGTGCTGCGCCCACAAGGCGTTGGGGGCGTCGTGGCATTGCACGAGCCGGTGAACGTCCTGCGCATTCGGGTCGAGACGGCGCTCGGGCGGCATGTAGTCCGCCTCCATGCCGGATGCGGCGAGCGCCCAGGTACGACCGTCGTCGCGCGTGCGCCAGACGCCGCCCGTCGACACCGCCACCATGACCTGCCGGCTGTCACGCGGGTCGATGCAGATCGAATGGATACCCGCATGATCGTAGCCGCCGCCCATCCAGTCAGCCCGTTCCGGACGGTCCCACAGGCCGCGCACCAGTTCCCAGTGCCGGCCGCGGTCGCCCGAGCGGAAAAGACCACCGGGAATGGTACCGGCCCAGAGCACGCCGGGCGCGTCGGGGCCTGCCGCTTCCAGCGACCAGAGCAGATCGACGGAGGGCGCCTGGGTTTGCGACTCGTGTGCCGGTGTCGCCGTCTCCGCACGATTCGCGGGGGGCGCGACCCATGATTCGGGCTGCGCATCGTCTTCGGGCTGCGCATCGTCCGACGCGAACGCGGGCGGCGCAAGCTCGGTCCACGTGCTCGCTTCGCGCTCGCGGCACCAGAGCTTCACGCCGAAGTGCCCGAGATTGAGCGCCGCATAATCGGTGCCGTCGCGCGCGTCGTGCATCACCATGCTGACCGGTTCGCCCGGGAAATCGGGCGTGCTCGACGTCAATTGCCAGATGTCTGCCGTGCGCTGCCACGTGAACAACCCCTTGCGGGTCGCGACCAGCAGCGTCGCTCCAATGACATGTTCCACGATCTGCCTCCTTGGCGCGCGCAGGCCGTCGCGGCGGCCTGCGCGTTGGACTTTTCAGCCGTCTTGCCGGTTTGTCGTTTTCGTTTGTCGTTGTCGTTTGCCGCTGTCGTTTGCCGTATTCGTCTGACGATCTCACCGGATCCGTTTCGTCCCAGCCAGCCCGTGGTGCGCCTCGCCCGGCGCAGGCCGCCGAGGGCGTCATCCGCCCGAGAGCGCCTGTGCGACATAAACGCGGCTGGCGGCATTCAGTGTGTCGCTCAGCGCACTGCGGTCGCGGATCAGGCGACCGTCGACGAAGACCGCCACATGCGCTCGCAGGCGTCCCTGATCGTTGAACAGGTAGCCGCGCAATGCCGGGGTTGCGCCGACGCAGTGCGCCAGCGCGTCGCGCACCGTCGCGCCGTCGACGTCCTGTTCGTCGACAGACACGTGACGCTGGATTGCAGGTGCGAAAGTTACCGTCGCCATGGCGTTGCCGTACGGAAGTTGCCGAGGCCGATGGACCCGGCCATGAGGCCGAGGCCGGGGTCAGGGTGCCAGTGAGACCGCGCGTGTGAGGCTTTCAGTGTAGACAATGAGGAACGCCCGCACACCGGGCGTCGTGCGAATGTTGCGTGTTCGCAGCGCTATGTTGCTCCATAAATAACGCGGATTGCGTTCTATTTGGCCCATCTGGAGCGTATTTGGTGCCCTTTGCATGACGCGCGGCGAGTCTCGGTGCGTGTGGAGCGTGGCCGCGGGGTGTGGCATCGCATATCGGACACTCCCCAACCCCATTGACCTCGTTATTGTTCACCATTATCGGAGTGCCCGCGCGCGCAGTGCCGCAGGCGAATTTCGGGAGGGAGTGATGGCCAGGAGCCGAGGAAAGGACATTGGAATGGGGCGCCTGTCGGAGGCGGTGATCAGGCGTCTGACGCGATTGCATCAGAAAGCGGGGGGCAATGCCGCCGATGCGCCGGCGGTGCGACGCCCGCCGGACGTGGCGAAATGCGAGGGCTATTTTTTGTGGAGCGCGCGTCAGGCCGGATTCATCGGTCGACACGACGGCGCGCTTTCCGGGGGCGGTCGTCAGTTTGTCGCGTGCACGGGGCAGGCGAAGCGGTATGCGAGCGTGGAGCAAGCCAGAGCGGCTGGCGACGGTGTGGTGGGGGACGTCCTGGTCATGTATGGTTACGCCGCCAACGGCCCGCTTTACATCGTCGGGCGTTGACAGCGTGAGGTCATGGGGCGCGGGTGCCGCGCTGGACGTTACTTGCCCAGTTCGTGGCCAATGACACCGCCGACGACGGCGCCGCCGATCGTGCCGGCGGTACTCCCACCGGTTGCCTCGTGACCGATGACGCCGCCTGCGGCTGCGCCACCTAGCGTGCATCCGAAGATGGACGTGCCCATGGTCAGTGCGGCGAGAACCACCAGAATCGACTTCGCTGCTTTCATGATGCGTCTCCTTTGACGGGCTCGCTGCATCCGACGCAACGGTAAGCAGCGACATGGATTCAGCATAGCGTGCGTCTCGAGCGCGGACTATCGGTTGCGACTGAATCGCGTGTAGGACATGGATGACAGTGGGGCGCGTGCCGGTGCCTGCGATCGGCCCAAGGTGTGCGGGGTGCGCCACGTGCGAGCGGACGTCGGTGAACGAATATCGTGATGCATGCGCGGCGGAGGTGTCGCGCGGAACGCGAGGCGGTGCGAAAGCGGGGGGCGAGACGGGGGAGTGTCCGCGTGGAGAAGCAAAAAGCCCGCCGAAGCGGCGGGCTTTTTGTCGGATGGCTTGGTGGGGCGTGAGTGACTCGAACACTCGACCTACGGATTAAGAGTCCGCTGCTCTACCAACTGAGCTAACGCCCCGGTGCTACCGGGAACAAAAAAGGCTGCAAGCGGTGCAGCCTTTTTGATGTGGTCTGGTGGGGCGTGAGTGACTCGAACACTCGACCTACGGATTAAGAGTCCGCTGCTCTACCAACTGAGCTAACGCCCCGATACAACCGGGAATAAAAAAGGCTGCACGGCGCAGCAGCCTTTTTCAAAATTCGTTTGGTGGGGCGTGAGTGACTCGAACACTCGACCTACGGATTAAGAGTCCGCTGCTCTACCAACTGAGCTAACGCCCCAACGAGACCGAGATAATATCGGCTCTTCCGCATGGGGTCAACCCTTAATGATGAAAATCCGCAAAATGGCTCAGGCGAGCAGCGGGACGAGCTCGAAGGCGAGCACCGCGAGCACGGCGCCGACCACGACGAGCAGCGAACGCCAGCACATTCGCAGGGTGCCTTTGCAAGGCATGGCGCCGACCGCGATCGCACCGAATACCGCGATCGCGAACATGGTGACGAGTTGGGCGTTGGAGAGGTTGGGCATGAGCATCGTCGAATCTCCCTGCCTGGATTACGCGATGTGGAACGCGCTTCAAGTATAGAAAGCGGCACTCTCCAAGCAAAGCGGCACGGCAACCGGGATTTCCCCAGTGGCCGCGCCGTGCGTGCTTGCGTTACGAATATTCCGATGCGTTGCGTTCCTCGGCTGCCGTGCCGGCGTTTCGCCAACGTCTTGCCCGGATTCTACGATTCGAAGTTACTCAGGCAGATCGAGAATCAGAATGATGGTCCATGCGTCTTCGCCTTCGTGATGGTACTGACGCTCCACCACGATGAACGGTTGCTTCTTTTCGCCCTGGCCGAGGAACAGCACGTCGCCTTCGGCCGGCATGCATTCGATCGGCGGCAACGCGAGAGGGGTGCCCTTGGGGACGAGTCGCTCGGCCTTCTTGGCCGCACGTTCGGTCCACTCGATATCGAATTCGATCTGACTCACCGGATGATCCTGTCTATGCAAATTGAAACGGCTGCATGGTAGCACGCAGTCCGGGCAGGTCGCGACAAGTGAAGGGCAACGCCCGAGGTCGGTGTAGGAGAAGAGGTGACGCAGCACAGGCCGGCGATGCCGTCCCGCCTGTGCGCGTCATGCCGCGCCACCGGGGTACGGCGACACGGCGAGGGGCCGCAAGCGCATGGCGATGCCGTGCCGGGCGCAGTTCAGGGGTTCGAGTGCCGCATCTCGCCGCTCTCGCGGGCGCGGATCAGTTCCTCGTACACCTGTGCACGTGTCTTCGTCGACGCGCTGGCGCGATCGGCGAACGCCGGGTATTCGTAATCGTTTTGCGGGATGAGACCTTGTGCGCGGGCTTCGGCCAGTTCCTCGCGTACCTTTTCGCGCGACACATGCGATGCCGGCGAAGCGGACGAAGTTTGTGCGATCCAGGCGAGCTGCGAACCTTCAGGGTACGCGTCGCTGGTGCGGCCTGCCTGTGCAAGGGCAGTTCCGGCGGCGGTGATCAGCACGGCCGACATCAGGGCTGAGGCAATGCGTTGGCGATTCATGATGAGGTTTCCTGTTTTCTTCGACTGCGGGCGGGCTGTGCATCGGTACCGGCACCCTGCTGGAGCAGGTGCGGTAGGCATTGCCTGTGGCCGTTGAAAGCAGGATAGGCTTTCGGCTATCGCAGAAAAACAGCGATTGCGCCAAGGAATCATTACGTAAATCGCAACAATGGGCCCTTGTGTAGCCCTAAGCGAGGCGAAAAAAACGCCACCTCGAGGGTGGCGTATTCGTTCCCGATGCAGCGGCGCTGCGCGGCCCCGGGGCCGCGTGGTGCACTCAGCGCGTGGCGATCGCGACGGCGGCGCCGGCCATGACCGTGCCTGTCGCGCGATTCAAGCGCCGCACCGCGCGGGCCGAGCTTAGCAGTCTTCGCGCCCGCGCGGCGAGCGCGATGTACGAGCCGAACACAATGGCGAGCACCGCGAGTGTGACGCCGACGACTTCGACGTAACCGAGTGCCGTGACGCGTTGCAAATCGAGCAGGTTGGGCAGCAGGGCGAAGTAGAAAACGACGACCTTGGGATTACCCATCGTCACTGACAGGCCGCCAAGGAACAGGCGCCACGATTGTTCGCGCGGCGCGGCGCTCAACGGCTCGGCGGGGGCGCTGGCGGGCGCGTGCCACATCTTCCAGGCGAGATACAGGAGATAGGCGGCACCCGCGTACTTGATCGCCAGGAAAACGCCCGAGAACGTGTGCGCCAACGCGGCCACACCGAGCACGGCGAGCGTGAGCCAGACAACGTCGCCGATCGCGACGCCAGCGGAGAAGGCGATCGCGCCTTGCGTGCCGCGTCCGAGCACGCGCGCCACGATTGCGGCGATGCCCGGGCCGGGCGTACCTGCGCCCACGAACAGCGCCAGGGCGAAAGTCAGCAAATGTGTCCAGTCCATCGCGGTGTCTCCTCGCGGTGATGACGATCGGAATGATTCGAAAGGGGGGCGCTTACCGGACGCCGACGCTTACCCGTGCGCGCGATGACAGTGCACCAGGCGGGGCGGGCGTCTCAGGCGCCGATCCACGGCAAATTGCGGAAGCACCAGCCGCTGACGTGCTTGCGGTGGCCGGCGCTGTCCTTGTCGCCCTCGAAGCCTTCGAGGATGTCGAACGACTTCGTGAACCCGGCTTCGTAGGCGACCTTGGCAGCCGCCTTGGAGCGCGCGGCGCTGCGGCACAGGAACAGCAGCGGTGCATTCCTGTCGGGGGCCTGCGACGTCAGCTGCTCCAGAAAATGCTCGTTGGGCACGCCGCCCGGATACCGCACCCATTCGACGTTAGCGTACTGGCCGTCCGGCACTTGCGGGCGGCCCACCCAGTCGAGTTCGGCGCGGGTGCGCACGTCGATCAGACGCACGTTCGCGTCGGCATTGAGCAGCGCCATCGCTTCTTCGGGCGTCACCGCCCCGGCGTAGGCGAGTTGTCCGGTGGCACGGCGTTGTTCGGCTTGTTCGAGAATGGCTTTGGCGCTTGTCATATTGCTGTGATCTCGCTGGTCGAAGGTTGTCCTTCATTCTAGCGTGCACTTTACGGGAGGTGCGCATTCCGTCAATCGGACAAATGTCGCCCGGCGGTGGTCGGGAGGCGGACGTGCAAAGGCGTGGCGCGGTAATGCGCATCCGGACGGTGCGAGTCGCTGCACAACTTCGGTTCGTCGGTAACCGATGGCGGCACCGAAAAGGTGCATAATCTCTGAATGCACCATATCGGTGATGTTTTAGCACGTGACGCACCGAAATGGAGAATCGCGGTCCACAAGCGGGAATTCGGCGCTGGTCGCACCAGAATCGAATATTTCCTTAGAAATCAGTGGGTGAGGATGATGCGACGCGGGTCGGTGCCACGTTGGCACGCTTCCTGCTTAACACAGGCGAATCCGAACACGGAGTTCGTTAAGAGGGTGCGGCGACGCGGGCGATGAGCGCCAGCAGCGCCAGATTGAATCTTTCGGGAGATAGCATGAGCAAATCTGTGGCAGATGTGATGAATCTGGTCAAGGAAGAAGACGTCAAGTTCGTCGACTTCCGCTTTACCGATACGCGCGGTAAGGAACAACACGTCTCGGTGCCGGTGTCGCACTTCGACGCAGACAAGTTCGAGAGCGGCCACGCTTTCGACGGTTCGTCGATCGCAGGCTGGAAGGGCATCGAAGCCTCGGACATGCTGCTGGTGCCGGACGCGAACACCGCGTACGTCGACCCGTTCTACGAAGAAAGCACGCTGGTGCTGACCTGCGACGTGATCGAACCGGCCGACGGCAAGGGCTATGACCGCGATCCGCGCTCGATCGCCAAGCGCGCCGAAGCGTATCTGAAGAGCACGGGCCTGGGCGACACCGCTTTCTTCGGTCCGGAGCCGGAATTCTTCATTTTCGACTCGGTCCAGTGGAAGACCGACATGTCGGGCACGTTCGTGAAGATCAACTCGGAAGAAGCCCCGTGGTCGTCGTCGCAAGACTTCGAAGGCGGCAACACCGGTCACCGTCCGGGCACGAAGGGCGGCTACTTCCCGGTCGCTCCGGTCGACACGTTCCAGGACATGCGCTCGGAAATGTGCCTGTTGCTCGAGCAACTCGGCGTGCCCGTCGAAGTCCACCACCATGAAGTGGCAGGCCAGGGCCAGAACGAAATCGGCACGAAGTTCTCGACGCTGGTCCAGCGCGCCGACTGGACGCAGATCCTGAAGTACGTGGTGCACAACGTGGCGCATAGCTACGGCAAGACGGCCACGTTCATGCCGAAGCCGATCGTTGGCGACAACGGTTCGGGCATGCACATCCACCAGTCGATCTGGAAGGACGGTCAGAACCTGTTCGCCGGTAACGGCTACGGCGGTCTGTCGGAGTTCGCGCTGTACTACATTGGCGGCATCATCAAGCACGCCCGTGCCCTGAACGCGATCACGAACCCGTCGACGAACTCGTACAAGCGTCTCGTGCCGCACTTCGAAGCGCCGGTGAAGCTGGCCTACTCGGCCCGTAACCGTTCGGCCTCGATCCGCATTCCGTACGTTGCCAACCCGAAGGGCCGCCGCATCGAAGCGCGCTTCCCGGACCCGATGGCCAACCCGTACCTGGCATTCTCGGCCATGCTGATGGCCGGCCTGGACGGCGTGCAGAACAAGATCCACCCGGGCGAGGCTGCCGACAAGAACCTGTACGACCTGCCGCCGGAAGAGGATGCAAAGATCCCGACCGTGTGCGCGAGCCTCGAACAGGCCCTCGAGTATCTGAACGAAGACCGCGAGTTCCTCACGCGCGGTGGCGTGTTCACCGACGGCATGCTCGATTCGTACATCGCACTGAAGACGGACGAAGCGCGCCGTGTGGCCATGACCACGCACCCGCTCGAGTTCGAACTGTACTACTCGCTGTAATCGAATCGCTGCGCAGGGAATGCGCCGGCATGACGGAACGCCAGCGGCCGACCGTCATGCTCGACATGCAAGGGGGATGGCCGCGGCCGTCCCCCTTTTTTATCCGTCGCCGCAAGGCGTATTCCTGCATAGCGGGTCATGAACCTATCGCCTCGATCCTTGATGAAAAGTGTCCGCGCTGGTGCGAAACCGACCGCAAGTCCGCGCGCGCCTGCCACTGACGATTCGCCCTCCGGCGTCGGCGCCGCGCCTGGCCAGGCGCCGGCGTTGCCTGCGAGTGTCGATCCGTGGGAGGCGAAGCTCGCGGCCACCGGCATCCTGCCCGGCCTCGAAGCCTTGCCCACCGTGTTGCTCGTGCTCGAAAAGCACTCGCTGCGTGTCGTCTTCGCGAACCCGGCGGCCGAGGCCCTGCTCGCGCTCTCGCGCCGTTCGCTGTCGCAGATGACGTGGAACGACGTGTTCACGAACGGTGAGGTGCTGGCGTCGACGATGGTCGACCTCATCGCCAACCGCTTTCAGACCACACGCCTCGATCTGGTGCTCGAGCGCACCGCGCAGGAGCCTTTGCACACGCATGCGATCGTCGCGGCCCCCGAGTCGGCGCCCGATTTCGTGATCGTCGAGCTGATCGAGAACGAGCAGAAGCTCAAAAACGAGCGCGAAGAACGCATCATCGATCAGGCGCTGATGAACAAGCAGCTCATTCGCAATCTGGCGCATGAGATCAAGAATCCCCTGGGCGGGATTCGCGGGGCGGCGCAGTTGCTGGAATTCGAGCTCGATCAACGCGAGTTGCGCGAGTACACGCAGGTCATTATCAAGGAGTCCGACCGGTTGCAAACGCTGGTCGACCGCCTGCTGGAACCTCACCGGCACCCGTATATCGCCACCGACGTGAACATTCACGAAGTCTGCGAGCGAGTGCGCTCCGTAGTGCTCGCGGAGTTCCCGCAGGGTCTGTCGATCGAGCGGGATTACGACGTGAGCCTGCCCGATTTTCGCGGCGACAAGGAGCAACTCATCCAGGCGTTGCTCAACATCGTGCGCAACGGCGCGGAAGCCTTGCGCGAGCAGATCGCGCGCGGCGATGCACGCATCGTGCTGCGCACGCGCGTGGCGCGAAAGATCACGATTGCCAAGCGACTGCACAAGCTGGCATTGGAATTGCATGTGATCGACAACGGGCCTGGCATTCCCGCCGACATTCGCGATCGCATCTTCTACCCGCTCGTTTCCGGGCGCGAGGGAGGAAGCGGTCTGGGACTCACGCTGGCGCAGTCGTTCGTGCAGCGTCACGACGGTCTGATCGAATGCGAAAGCCGGCCCGGACGGACGGATTTTCGAATCCTGCTGCCCCTGGGCTGATTCGGCCCTCACGCCGTTGGCCGTAGCACCTGCGGCCGGGCATAGACGTTACACGGTGAACAATGAAGCCGATCTGGATAGTAGACGACGACCAATCGATTCGATGGGTGCTGGAAAAGGCGCTCACGCGCGCCAACTTGCCGGTGCGCAGCTTTACGGGCCCGCGCGAGGCGAGCGCGGCACTCGAGCACGACTCGCCGCAGGTGCTGGTCTCGGACATCCGCATGGCGGGCGGGTCCGGGCTCGAGCTGCTGCAAACCGTGAAGCAGCGGTATCCGGGCCTGCCGGTCATCATCATGACGGCGTTCTCGGACCTCGACAGCGCGGTTGCCGCGTTTCAGGGCGGTGCGTTCGAGTATCTGGCCAAGCCGTTCGACGTGGATCGCGCGGTCGAGCTGATCCTGCGCGCGGTCGAAGAAAGTCTGCGTGAAGCCACGGATGATGAGCGCATCACCGAAGAACCCGAGATTCTCGGTCAGGCGAGCGCGATGCAGGACGTGTTTCGCGCCATCGGGCGCTTGTCCCACTCGAGCGCCACGGTGCTCATCACCGGCGAGTCGGGCTCGGGCAAGGAACTGGTCGCGCGGGCGCTGCACCGGCATTCGCCGCGCGCATCCGGCCCGTTCATCGCGCTCAACACGGCGGCGATTCCCAAGGACCTCCTGGAGTCCGAACTGTTTGGTCATGAACGCGGTGCGTTCACGGGCGCGCAGGCCACACGTCGCGGCCGTTTCGAGCAAGCCGAGAGCGGCACCCTGTTTCTCGATGAAATCGGCGATATGCCGCTCGATCTGCAAACGCGGTTGTTGCGCGTGCTTTCGGACGGCAATTACTACCGCGTGGGCGGGCACAGCCCGATCAAGGCGAATGTGCGCGTCATCGCCGCCACGCACCAGAATCTTGAAGACCGCGTGCGTCAGGGCCTGTTCCGCGAGGACTTGTATCACCGGCTTAACGTGATTCGTCTGCGCTTGCCGTCGTTGCGCGAGCGCAGCGAGGACATCCCGCTGCTGGTGCGCCATTTCCTGCAAAAGAGCGCGCGGGAGTTGGGCGTCGAGACCAAGCGCATCAGCGAGGCGGCGCTGGCGCATCTGACGCGCTTCCCGTTCCCGGGCAACGTGCGCCAGCTGGAAAACCTGAGCAACTGGCTGACGGTCATGGCCCCGGCGCAGACGGTGGAGATCAAGGATCTGCCACCCGAATTCCAGACGCTCGCGCCCGCATCGATTTCCGCAGTGGCAAGTGCTCCCGCGTATGCCGGGGCACCGGCCGGGGCCGCGCCCGCGGGCGCTGGCGCTGGCGCGCCCGGTTATGGCGTCGGAGGCGGCGCATCGGTGTCAGGCGTGGCGGGCATGGCGAACGGGATGCCGATGGCATCGGGCGCGTCCGCGCCTGCCGGGGTGGGCGCGACGCCGGGGGACATGGCCGGCGCGGAGAGCTGGGAGCCGATCTTGCGTCGTGAGGTTGCCCGGCTGTTGCGCTCGGCGTCGCCCGACGTCATGGACCAGCTCACGCGCCGCTTCGAGACGGCCCTCATCAACGAGGCCCTCGATTTCACGCGTGGACGAAAGGTCGAGGCCGCCAGCCGTCTCGGCATCGGTCGGAACACCATCACGCGCAAGATCCAGGAGCTCGGGCTGGAAACCTGAGACGAATCGCGGTAGCCTCGCAGGCTTTACGATCGAGCGACGAGGAGGCCGGGGCATATGGCAAAACGCATTCTGTTGACGGGCGCTACCGGGCAGGTGGGCTGGGAATTGGCGCGTTGCCTGCAGGGTATGGGTGAGGTGCTTGCGCCCGGCCGACAGGCAATGGACCTGCTCGATACCGACAGCGTGGTGCGCACCTTGCGCGATTTCGCGCCCGACGTGATTGTCAATCCGGCGGCCTATACGGCCGTCGACCGGGCGGAGACGGACGAGGCGGCCGCGTACCAGGTCAACGCCGTGGTGCCGGGAATCATGGCCGAAGAAGCCCGGCGCCTCGGCGCGCTCCTCGTGCATTACTCCACCGACTACGTTTTCGACGGCACCTCCACCACGCCGTACCGCGAAGACGAGCCCACCCATCCGCAAAATGCCTACGGTCGCACCAAACTGGCCGGCGAGGCCGCCATCGCGGCCAGTGGCGCGAATCATCTGATTCTGCGCACCAGTTGGGTCTACGGGACGCGCGGGGCGAACTTCCTGCTCACGGTGCAACGGCTCGCACGCGAGCGTGACGAGCTGCGCATCGTCGCCGATCAGCAGGGCGCGCCGACCTGGTGCCGAACGATCGCCGAGCTGACCTCCCAGGTATTGGTGCAGGGCATGGGCGAATCCGGGGCCGACGCCGACTTCTGGCGCGAGCATGGCGGTCTTTACCACCTGACGGCCGCAGGACAGACGACCTGGCACGGCTTTACCGAGGCAATCCTCGACTTGAGCCAACCGGAGAAGCGTCCCAACGTTGTGCCGATTCCGACTTCCGCTTATCCCTTGCCGGCAAAGCGTCCGGCGTATTCGGTGCTGGACAACGACAAGCTGGCGCGTACGTTCGGCCTGCGGGCACCCGACTGGCGCGACGCGCTCGCGCTCTGTCTCGCCTGACCCGCCGCGCCGTTGACGCACCCTCACGGCGCTGCGTGAAATCGGAAATTCCTTAGCACGCAGCGCTTCGTTCGTTGGGCACTATGGTCGCTTTTTGCGCGCGTCCGAGCGCGTGCGAAGGAGCGATGCAGCATGCCGATTCCCTATGCCGTTTCCCGTTGGGGACACGCGTCGAATGCCGCCCACCCGCGGGATGCAGGCAGTGTTTCCCGCGATCCGGCATTGACCTCCGACGCGACTGCCGCGCCGCCCGAGACGCTGCGGCGCATATTCCTGCGTGCCAATGGCGACGAACGACGCGTGATATCGCTGCAGGTGGCGTGGATGGTTCACGTGTTCAGGCACGATGGCAGGACACCATGCGCTCACGCGTGCGGGCGGCCGAGCGCTGGCGCCGATGCCGTGCGAGGTGACTTGCCCTTCGACAAGGCGGCCCTGAAACGAGCGTGGAGCACGCAATTCCCACACCTGTTGGACGATGGCCGGGCCGGGCCGGCCGTCAGGGACCTGATCGCATGGTGTCGCGGGCATCGCGCACGCGCTGGGGCCACGTCGCTCTGGCATTGGCTGCCGCTGGCGGAGAAGGCGGCTGCGGAAGCGTCCGTCTGCGCGACACGCGTCATGCGCGACTGGCCGGCACCGGTGCTTGGTGTTGCGCTGACTCTCTCGAAGTTGCGCAACGCCGCGTTACCCGATCTGCATCTTCCGCGCGCGGATTTGCGCGGACTCGTGGCGCCGGGCGCTGACTTCCGTGGCAGTCATTTCAACGGCGCACGCTGGGACGGCGCTTCGCTGCGCGGCGCGCGCCTGACGTACGCCAACCTGCTTCGCACCGATTTCGAGCGTGCCGATCTTCGCGACAGCTGTTTCCGGGCGACCGATGCCAGCGAGGCGCGGCTGGTTGCGACCGATCTGCGCGGCGCGGTCTTCATCCATACGGTGGCGCGCAATGCCGACTTCAGCGAGGCCCGATGCGATGGACTGGTGTCGACCAACGCGCAGCTCGACGAGTCGTCGTTTCACCGTGCCAGCCTGCGTGGAGCGTCGCTGACTCGGGGGAGTGCGCACGGCGCGCGGCTAGTGGGTGTGGCGGCGGCCCGGTCGCAATGGACGGCTGTTGCCATGCGCGGCGCGAGGTGGGTAGGCGCCGACCTGCGAGGTGCGGAATTCGGTCAGTGCGATCTACGCGAATCGGACCTGCGGGGCGCGAAACTCAGCGACGTACACTTCGACCGGTGCGATCTCCGTAACGTGCGCTTTGCCGGCGCGACGCTGAAGCGCGTCCGCCTTGGCGCGGGCTGCCAATTGGGCGGCACGCAGTGGCATGGGGCTCGGATTCGACTCGACGACGCGTGGCTGCGACGTTTGGCACCGTCGGCGCTCGAGGGCGTCGTGCAATCTTGGATGACGTTGCCACCCGATCAGCCCGCCATACGTGCGGAGGTCTTCCGGCAATTGTTGATCGCGCTCGGCCCGAAACCCGGCTTGCTGGAAATGGCGCCGGAAGCGGTTCCGCCGATGCATGGTCTACCCGGGCACGTGCGGCATGGCGACTGGCTTGGCGCCTTGCTGACGGCATCTTGCGAAGCGGGGGGGATTGGCGCCCATGAGGCGTTTGCGGTGCTGCGTGGGCAATGGCTGGCACAGACGCTGCACGACCTCGGCGAGACGCCGTTGTCCCGCCAGCGTGCCGAATGGGTCACCGCGCCGCTCGTCGTGGAACTGCATGGGCGATGCCGCCGTGCGGGCGACGAGGTCGGGAAAGCCGTCTGGCCGCTTGCCGGTGCCATCTGCCAGACGCTCCACTGGACGGAAGAGGGCGTAGGCCAGACCGATGTGCGGCACATGAACGCGTTGCGAGACGCCTGGTTCGGCGCGTTGCCGCCAGGCGTCCGCGCTGCATTGTCGGCGGACGGGGGCGATCCGTTCGGCCCCGGCGACTCGGTACTGATCCGGGGAGATGGCGAGGTGGCGGCCCGGTTGCCGAGCGCGCTGATCCGGTGCGTTCTCGGATCGGTTGATGGCGGCATGCCCGAGGCGAGCGACATGTCGCTCGCGTGCGAGACGCTGCCGGGCTGGCGCTGGCGGGGCGTACGGGTCGTGACCCGCGATCCGGATTCGGCGATGGGCTATGGGCCCGGCACCATCGCGCACCTTCGGAGCCTGTTGCGCGAGTTCGGTTTCCTGTCCGGGATCTGGCCGCCGGAACCGCCGCTCGACGCGTTTTTTCGCCTGATGGGGCGTTGGTTCGGCGAAGCAGGCCGGCATCGCGCCGTTTCGGCGTGCACGGAGCAAGGGCTTTCGCGGTCCTCCGAGGCCGTCATGGCTGGCATGGACGGGCCGGAGGCGTCGATGGCCGGCCCTGATGAGAGCGGCCGCCTGAGCCTTGCCGACCGCCGCGAAGCGCTGCTGCGTGCTGGACGTTCGCCGGAGCACGCCCGTTGGCTGCCCGCCGCGCAGGCCGACGTCGACGACGTTTTTCGGGACGCTCCCCTATGCCATTCGGGACTTTCAGGCCTGTCGGCGCACCAAGCGGCACACCAAGCGGCGCCTGGTCCCGAAGCGGTTCGCCGGGCTCGGTGGGCCGCCCTCGCCGCTGCCTTGAGCTGGCAGGCCACGCAACCGGCGTGGTGCGTCGCGCCGGGACGTTCCGGCGACGCGCGCCCGCCAGACGCGCTGGACACCTGCCGCGCATACGCGATCGCCGCGCTCAACGAAACCATGACCGAT
Organism: Pandoraea sp. E26; assembly: GCF_000681415.1. Taxonomy (NCBI): domain Bacteria; kingdom Pseudomonadati; phylum Pseudomonadota; class Betaproteobacteria; order Burkholderiales; family Burkholderiaceae; genus Pandoraea; species Pandoraea sp. E26. Next base: position 17,428 of record NZ_AYXJ01000031.1, on the reverse strand, counting down.
GCCGTTGCGTCGCGACATTTGCCACAGGCGCTGGCGTTGCGGGCATGCCTGGCCGATCCGGACAGCACGTCTGGTCGCCTGGCGGAACGGTTGGCCGATTGGTTGACGTGCCACGAGGTGAGGCAATTGCCGGCGCTGGCGCAGACATGCGCACAGACACTGCCGTGGTTCTGGGCCATCCGTCTGCCGCTGCCGGGCCCCCGATATCGCTGATCGACGGCGCCGGCGCAATATCCGACCCCGCTGCCGAGATTGGATGAGCGAGTAATTGACCTGCTTTTTGCCCCGTATTTCGCCCTCGGGCGCCGAGGGGTTTCATGGTAAAAATAGGTACGCGCATTCCGTTGCCTCAAGGGGGCAGCGGTTCCGTCCGGCCGGGGCGTGGGTTTTTCGAAGTCGCCGACATTGGTGGGTTTTGGTCACGGATGCCAGTGCGAAGAGGGTCGCCCAAGACGCGTCCCCGTGCGCGGGAATGCGGGGAAGACCGGAGCCTCGTTCCAGGCTTTCCAGGGGCTCACCCCCTCTCAGGCATCATGCACTCGACTGGTATCGCGTCAGGCTATCCGGGGTTCGTGGCGGTCAACCGTCGCGATCTTGACGCACACGTTCCGCTTTCCTGGCCGTTGTTCGACGCCGATGGCACGCCGTTGCTGGCCGCGGGCGAGCGTTTGCCGTCCGAAGCCGATCTGGACTGGCTGTTTACCATGTTCGCGCCGCACCGGCCGCTGCCCGAGGTCGCGGCGACCGGGGAGGCTGCCGGCCGCACCGAGGCGGCGAACGGTGCATCGCCGCTGGCTGGCGGGGCGTCGACCGTGTACTTGCAGGGTTTGCCGGTGCCGTTGCCGATCGGGGCGTGGGTTCAGGTGCGATTGTCACCCGAGGATGACACGACGCGCGTGCGGGCTCGACTCATCGGCCGCGCGCCGAACGGCATGCTGATCGTCACGCCACCGTCGTCGGCGCAGTTGCGTTTGCCGGTGCAGGCGGGCGACAAGCTCGCCATGTGGACGTTTCCCGGCGACAACCTCTACGAGTTCACCTGCGAAGTCCACAGCGTGCATCAAGGTCCGTTCGAGTATCTGGTGCTGTCGCGCCCGTCGCAGGTGCGCGAGACTCCGGTGCGCCGCACGCCCCGCGTCGATACGCGTCTGGTGGCGCGCCTGTCGCCGCTCGACGAGTCGACGCGGGCATCGTTCACACGCATGCTGGCCGAACCGCGGGACACGCCCGAATGGCTCGTGCTGGTGCGCGACATTAGTGCCGACGGCGCGGGCATTGTGGCGAAGGCGCAGCTGCCGCCCGATTGTCGGCACGTCGCGTTGCAATTGCGGGTACCGATCGGCGCCGATGTCGTGCCGATCGTCGGTATGGCGGCCGTGCGAAGTGGGGAGGGCCCACGGGCTGACGGAACCTGGGCCTACGGTGTGGAATTCATGCAAATGGACATGCGTAACAAGGCGGCAATCCGCTGCTTTGTCTACGAATCCCGCCTGGCGGACCCGCGCGCCGGTCAGTGATCGGCGCGCGGGCGCGGTTCAGTCCTTGAACGTGGCGACCACCGGCGCGTGATCCGACGGCTGTTCCCAGGTCCGGGGCACACGATCGATTTCGCACGCCGTGCACCGCTCGGCGAGCGTCGACGACACGAGAATGTGATCGATCCGCAGTCCGGCATTGCGGCGGAACGCGCCCATTCGGTAGTCCCACCAACTGAAGGTCTTCTCCGGCTGGTCGAACATGCGGAACGTGTCGCGCAGTCCGAGGCCTTGCAGCCGGGCGAACGCCTGACGCTCCTGAGGCGACACCAGGTTCTGGCCCTCCCATTTCGCGGGGTCATGCACGTCGCGGTCTTCGGGGGCGATGTTGTAGTCGCCCAGCACGGCGAGTTGCGGGTGCCGCTCCATTTCGTCGGAGAGCCAATGGGTAAGGGCGTCCAGCCAGTTGAGCTTGTAGGCGAACTTGTCGGAGCCCACGGCCTGACCGTTGGGGAAATAACCGCAGACGACGCGCACGCCGCCGACGGTCGCCGTGATCAGCCGCTGTTGCTCGTCGGCGAAATTCGGCAAGTTCTTCACGAGATCCTGCGCTTCGCCGACCTTGGCGTGATTGACCAGCAGCGCGACGCCGTTGTACGTCTTTTGCCCCGTGAAGTGAGAGGTATAGCCAAGCGCTGCAAGCTCGGTGATCGGGAAGTTCTCGTCGGTGAGCTTCAGTTCCTGCAGGCACAGCACGTCGACCGGATTGCTGCGCAGCCAATCCTGCACATGACCGAGACGGACCTTGAGCGAATTGACGTTCCAGGTGGCTAATTGCATGAATGTCCTTCGAAGTTGGGCGTCGGGCTCAGCCCTTGGCGGGCGTGGCGTGGCTAGGCTGGTCGGATCCCGCGGCGCTCGCGGCCGGCAATTGCGGCGCCTGCACGAAGTCGTCCAGCGACAGTCCCTTTTCCTTGAGCAAGGCTTCGAGCACCGGTTGCAGGCGGCCAAGGCTTTCCTGCACCGCTTCGCGCACCGTATCGACCACGACCTGCGTGCTGCGCTCGATCTCGATATTCACGCGCGTGCCGGCGACCTTTTCCTCGAACGTCGTCATGCGACGCGTCTCCGGAATGAGCCAGACCTCGAACCAGCCCTCCTGACGGTTGACTTCCGACACCGTGAGGCTCGCGCCGTTGATCGCGATATAGCCCTTGGCGAAAACATACTTGCGAAACGCTTCGGGTATCGCAATGCGCAATACGCGGTTCGTGTCCGACGTGCGCACGCTGATGATCTCGGTTGAGAAATCGATGTGACCCGAAAGCGGGTGGCCGCCGATTTCCGCGCCATCCTTGGCCGCGCGCTCGACATTGACTTGTGCCCCGGCGCCGAAGCCGCCGAGCGTGGTGACGTTCAGGCTTTGCAGAATGACGTCGAACGACGCCGCGGTGGGCGAGAGCAGTTGTGTGACCGTCAGGCACACGCCGTCGACGGAGACGCTCGCGCCCAGGGTGAGGTCTTCACAGAAACCCTCGGGAAACGCCAGCTCGAGCGTGCGCATGCCGTCGCGATCTTCGATGGACGACAGCGTGGCCGTGCCTTGAACAATTCCGGTGAACATCGTGATGTCGGTAAAATGAGGTCGTAAGGGCGATGACGCCGTATTCTACTGCCTCGCGGCGATATGACGCTCGCAACGCGTCGTGCTACGATGCCGCCTTTTCCGCTGTTTCCACCGTTTCCGCCGCTTGTGCCGTTCCGCTGTTTCGCGCGAAATGCATGGTCCGGCGGCGTTTCGATTGATCGATATGGGTTTTGAAGGCTGCCTGCTGGCGGAGAATTTCTACTACTGGGCCGAGACGTCGCCCGCGCCGCAAGGGCAATTCCACGGCGTGGTGCATTTCACCGGCTGGCGTGACGTTGACGACGTCATCGAAACGCTGGATCCGGTGCTTACCCACGTGACCCCGGCGCCATATCGCTGGGCCGGCGACGCCCTCGAAGCGGCTCACGCACTGGCCGCATCGCTGGTGGCCGAGGGCGCGCTCGGGATCGATTGCTGAAAGCCGAAAAAGAAAACGGTTCCGCGGGCCGCGCAGGCCCGCCCATCACTGACTGCAACATGACACAGACTAAATTTGAACTTCAGAAGCGCCGCGGTCTGAAGATCGGCGCGGGTGTGCGTCGAGGCCCGCCGACCGGCAAGCAGGTGGGCGCCCAGGGCAAGCGCGGCGCCGGGGGCAGCAAGCTGCTGGGCGCACTGCTCGGCGCACCGGCCGATGACGCGACGCCTGTCGACGCGAACGGGCAGCAGGACAAGAAAGACTGAGCGGGAGCGTGCCGGCAGGGCGCTGGCCGACCCCGGCGGCACGTCGACCGGACGTCGGGCATTTCGGCGTGTGGGCCCGGCGCAACGCCGTCGGCGATGCCGGGCCCGTCTGTCGTCGTGTCGCCCTCGCTTCTGCGCCGCGCCCGGTTCAGGGCACGATCGCCAGGAACAGGAAGGCCGCGAAAAGCACCAGGTGAACGGCACCCTGCAGCACCGTGGTGCGGCCGGTGCCCAGCGTGATCACGCCAACGAGCAGCGTGACGGCCAGCAACACCGTTTCCTTCGGCGCAAGGCCGAGTTCGATCTGCTGATCGAGCACCAGCGAGACCGCCGCTACCGTGGGGATCGTCAGGCCGATGCTGGCCAGCGCCGAGCCCAACGCCAGATTCAGACTCGTCTGAAGCTTATTCGCCCGTGCGGCGCGCAATGCCGCCAATCCTTCCGGCAACAAGACCAGGGCGGCAATCACGATACCGACGACGGCCTTGGGCGCACCCGCTTGCGCGACGGCCTGTTCGACCGCCGGCGAGAGCTTCTTCGCCAACCCCACGACCGCGAGCAGCGCAACGACCAGCAGCCCCAGGCTCAGCACCGCCGTGCGACGCGACGGCGGGGGAACGTGCACCTCTTCGCTGGGCGCCTTGGCGAGGAAGTAGTCGCGGTGGCTCACCGTCTGCACGAACACGAACACCATGTACAGCACCAGCGAGATCATTCCTTCGAAGGCCAGTTGCGAGGCCGTGAGGCCCGGGCCGATCACGGAGCTCGTGTAATTCGGCAATACCAGCGTGAGGACCGACAGGGCGCACAGCACCGCCAGCGCGGCGCTCGCGCCTTCCACGTGAAAGCCCTGCGTGTGGTGGCGCACACCCCCGAACAGCAGACACAGGCCGACGATGCCGGTCGACACGATCATGATCGCGGCGAATACCGTGTCGCGCGCGAGACCTGCCTTGTCGGGGCCGCCGGAGAGCATGACCGACACGATCAGCGCCACTTCGATGATCGTCACGGCGACAGCAAGCACCAGCGTGCCGAACGGCTCGCCGACCTTGTGGGCGACGGTCTCGGCGTGGTGCACGGCGGCGAACACGGCGCCTGCCAACGCGGCCGCGCACAACACGAGCGCGGCGCCATTGGGCATGAAGCCGGCAATACCCAGGACAACGAGGGCCACGATGGGCATATACATGGTCCAGTGGCCCAGCTTGGCGGTCTTTGAGGAGGACATCGTCGGAGACTCCAGAATTCGGGAAACGGGTGCGGCGCGAGATACGGCGGATCAGGCAACGGCGGGAACATTGCCCCGATGAGAACGTCGAGGCGGCGGACCATGGTCGCAGAAAAATGACACCCCGACAACCGAAAGACGTGGTTCGCGAGCGCGGCGACCCGCCAGTCACGGCGGCGCTGTAAGGCGCATGGCCGCTCGATTTGCACCGCTCACACCCATGACCCTGGTCCGGCATGCACGACGGCATTCCCCGGACAAACGGTGCTGCGTGCGCAGGGACGGCAGGCGCGGCGGGCGAGCGGATGGACGCGCCGCCGTTGACACATCATCAGTGACAAGCGTAGTGTTCCGGTCATTGGTCTTACCACTGAATGCGGGCGCGGGCGGTTTTTCGCTGGCTTGCATCCTCAATACATGTCGTTCGAACCCATCGTGCAGGTTTCCGTCTCGGAGCAGGTCGCGCAGCGCTTGCTCACGATGATCCGCACCGGTCTGCTCAAGCCCGGCCAGCAGTTGCCGCCCGAGCGCGACCTCGCGAGCATGCTCGGCGTCGGGCGTCCCGCGGTACGCGAAGCGATTCGTGGCCTGGCGCTGCTCGGGCTGCTGCGCATCCGGCAGGGCGAGGGCACCTTCGTCGGTTCGCTGGAGATGCGCGAACTGCTCGAGCCGCTCGAGATGGTGATCGAGCTCAATGCGGGCACGCTCGAGGCGTTGTTCGATGCGCGTCTGGTGATCGAACCGGGGGTTGCCGCGCTCGCGGCCACACGGATGCACGGCGCGGATCTGGCGCGCCTGCATGCGCTCGTCGACGACGAGCAGGCGCTGCTGGCGAGCCCCGAGCAGTTTGCCGCGGCGGACATGGCCTTTCATGAGGCGATCATCGACGCCTGCGGGAACCCGTTCCTGCAGAGCATCGCAAACAGCCTTTATTTGCTGGGCAAGAAAAGCCGTGGCGTCACGTCGCAGGTGGCCGGTGTATTGGCGCGCAGTCTTGAGGACCATCGAGGGATTCTCGACGCGCTCGAAGCACGCGACCCGGAACAGGCGTCGCGGGCGATGCAACGTCATCTCTGTCGCGTGCGTGACGCCTATGCCGCATCGGCCTCGCTGGCCCGGGAGGAGCATCCATGAATGGACGACTGGCGGGCAAGACCGCGGTCATTACGGCAGCCGCGCAAGGCATCGGCCGCGCCACTGTCGAAGCCTTCCTGCGCGAGGGCGCGCGCGTGATCGCGACCGATCTCAACGCGCAGACGCTCGCGCAACTCGACGACCATGCGAACCTGTTGCGCCGTCCGCTCGACGTTACCGATCAGGCAGCGGTCGCGGCGATCGCGCATGAACTGGGTGCGATCGACGTGCTATTCAACTGCGCGGGTTTCGTCCATCACGGCTCGATTCTCGAATGCGACGACGCGGCATGGGACTTCTCGTTCGATCTGAACGTCAAGAGCATGTACCGCACCACGCGCGCGTTCCTGCCCGCGATGCTGGCGGCAGGCGGCGGAGCGATCATCAACATGTCGTCGGCCGCGTCGAGCGTGAAGGGCGTGGCCAACCGCTTCGCCTACGGCACGACGAAGGCGGCCGTGATCGGACTGACGAAGTCGATCGCCGCCGACTTCGTCGGCCGGGGGATTCGCTGCAACGCGATTTGTCCGGGCACGGTGGAGTCGCCTTCGCTGCGTGAGCGTATCGCGACACAGGCTCAGGCCGCGGGTGTAACGCTGGCCGCGGTGCGCGAGCAATTCGTGGCGCGTCAGCCGATGGGCCGCGTCGGGTCTCCCGACGAAATCGCCTCGCTGGCCGTGTACCTGGGTTCCGACGAATCCGCTTTTACCACGGGTGCCATCCATGTGATCGATGGTGGCTGGTCCAATTGATGTCGCAAGGAGATTTGCTTTGAAACTGCTGCGTTACGGCCCGAAGGGCCAGGAAAAGCCGGGCCTGCTCGACGCCGACGGCCAGGTGCGTGATCTGTCCAATGTGCTCGCCGACATCACGCCGGAGACGCTCAGTCCGCAAGGACTGGCGGCGTTGCGCGCGCTCGACGTCGCGGCGTTGCCTGTCGTGCGCTCGCCGGGTCGGCTGGGCGTGCCGTATTCGGGGGTCGGCAAGTTTCTTGCCGTCGGCCTCAATTACAGCGATCACGCGGCGGAGGCGGGGCTGGCCGCACCGTCCGAGCCGGTACTCTTCACGAAGTGGGAGAACTGTCTGAACGGTCCGAACGACCCCGTGGTGCTACCCAAAGGCGCCGTGAAGGGAGACTGGGAAGTGGAGCTCGGGTTCGTGATCGGCACCACGGCGCGTTACGTGCCGCTGGAGAGCGCGCTCGATTACGTGGCGGGCTACTGCATCGTGAACGACGTGTCCGAGCGCGAGTATCAGATCGAGCGCGGCGGCACGTGGGACAAGGGCAAGGGTTTCGACACGTTCGGGCCGGTCGGGCCGTGGCTCGTCACCACGGACGAGATTCGCGATCCGCAGCGACTGGGCATGTGGCTGGACGTGAACGGCGTGCGCCGGCAAACCGGCAATACGTCGACGATGATCTTCAACGTGGCCTTCCTCGTGCACTACATGAGCCAGTTCGCCACGCTCAGGCCGGGCGATCTGGTGACGACCGGAACGCCGCCGGGGGTGGGCATGGGGCACAAGCCGCCCCTGTACCTCAAGCCGGGCGACGTCATGCGCCTGGGCATCGACGGATTGGGCGAGCAGACGCAGGAAGTCGTTGCGTACGACACGCACTGGCTCGATTGAGCGCGTGCCCGATTCTCGTCATCTGCATCGTGTACGGTGAAGGACGTTGCGCGGCGCGGAGCGTCGCGATCGTCCTCACCTTGAGACCAGACCGTCGCGGGAGCGATTCATCATGGAAGATCTGAAAGGCAAGTTTGTCCTCGTCACCGGCGCCAGCACCGGCATTGGCGCCTCGGCGGCCAGGGCGTTCGCGGCGCATGGCGCGAACGTGGCCGTGCACTACAACCGTTCGGAGGGCAAGGCCGAAGCGGTGGCGCAGGCGGTTCGCGCGCATGGCGTGCAGGCCATGACAGTGGCCGCGGACGTGGCCGACAGCGACGCGGTGGACGCGGCCGTGGCGCGCGTGCTCGACACGTTCGGGCGCATCGATGTCCTCATCAACAATGCGGGCAGTCTGGTCCGGCGAACGCCGTTCACCGAGGTGACGGACGCGTACTTCGACGAGGTGATCAACGTCAACGCACGCTCTGTCGTTGCGTTCTCGCGCGCTGTCGTGCCCGCCATGCGCAGGCAGGGCGGCGGTGCGATCGTCAATGTGACGTCGATTGCCGCGCGCCACGGTGGCGGGCCCGGCGCGCTGATCTACGCGGCGTCCAAGGGCTTCGTGAGCACGCTCACGCGCGGCATGGCCAAGGAGCTCATGCCTGATCGCATCCGTGTGAACGCCGTGTCGCCCGGCGTCATCATGACGCCGTTCCACGAGCAGTTCAGCACCGAAGCGCAGATCGAGGCTTTCCGCCAGAGCATTCCGATGGGGCGTCTGGGCGAGCCGGACGAATGCGCCGGCGCGTTTCTGTACCTCGCGTCGGAGACGCTGGCGAGCTATGTGACGGGGCAGATCATCGAGGTCAACGGTGGGCAGTTGATGGTATAGGCGTCTGGACGACGTCCCCCGCCTGCGAGTGTGCCTCGGGGAGGTGGCGTGGTGAGGGCCGGAGCGTCGGAGCGTCGGAGCGTCAGAGAGCACCGGATTGCCGGTCTGTGCCGAATGGGCGGGGCGGTCACGGGCTGCTGCGCCGGCCTCTGCCGGCCCGCGCGGCTTGGGCATTGTCTGGCGCGGGCCGCGGAAGATTCCGTACCGATATAGCCTCGTGACGCAAAATCGCGTCAAGCACGGGATGTCGTTTCGCTTCGCCGGCGATTGCTGGCAAACTGGCTCCATTCGTCTGCATCGTTTCGCGGCGCAGTCGCGCGAACGCAACTATCGAGGGGCAAGGAACGCATGGAACGCTGTCCGTGGAGCGAGGGCTTCGAGCAATATCGTCGATATCACGACGAGGAGTGGGGGGTGCCGCTGCGCGATTCGCAAGCGTTGTTCGAGTTGTTGATGCTCGAAGGCGCCCAGGCGGGGTTGTCGTGGTCCACCATCCTGAAAAAGCGCGAAAACTATCGCGAGGCCTTCGACGGCTTCGATCCGATGCGCATCGCCGCCTACGGCCCGGATGACGAAGCGCGCCTGATGGCGAATGCGGGCATCGTGCGTAACCGTCTCAAGGTCGCGGGCGTCATCAAGGGGGCACGGGCGTACCTGGCGATGGAGGCCTCGGGCACGCGTTTCAGCGATTTCGTCTGGCAATTCGTCGGAGGCGAGCCGCTACAAAATCGCTGGACATCGCTCAACGAGGTGCCTGCGAGCACCGCCGTGTCCGACGCAATGAGCAAGGCGCTGAAGAAGGCCGGATTCACGTTCGTGGGCTCGACCATCTGCTATTCGTTCATGCAGGCGAGCGGCATGGTGAACGACCATCTGGTCGCATGTCCGCGGCACAAGGCCGTCAAATCGCATCCGGGCGCAACGAGCTTGTTGCGTGTGTCGCCTCCCCGGAAACGCCGGGCGGGGGCGTCGTCGGCTACAATCGCGCCTGACGAATCAGGATCTGCCTAATGTTCAGCTACCGCCACGCCTTTCACGCCGGCAATCACGCCGACGTACTCAAACACTTTATCGCCGTTGAATGCATCGATTACATGCGCCAAAAGGATACGGCGTTCTGGTACATCGACACGCATGCGGGGGCGGGCGGTTACGCGCTCGACGGCAAATGGGCCGACAAGACGGGCGAGTACGAGACCGGTATCGGTCGCCTGTGGGGGCGTGACGACTTGCCGCCGGCGCTTGCCGACTACGTTGCGCTGGTGCGCGAATTCAATCCCGATGGCCATTTGCGCTATTACCCCGGATCGCCTTACTTCGCGCTGCAACTGCTGGGGGATCGGGACCGCCTGCGACTGTTCGAGATGCACCCGACCGAGCAGGACGTGCTGCGCGAGAACTTTGAAGCGCAGGGACGGGCGGTGGCGCGCCGCACGATGATATTCGGCGCGGACGGCTTTGCGGGGCTGAAAACGATTTTGCCGCCAGCCTCGCGCCGTGCCTTCACGCTCATCGATCCGTCTTATGAGGACAAGCGGGATTACGCGCGCGCGACGCAGACCGTGCAGGAAGGCCTCGACCGTTTCCCGACCGGCATGTACGCCGTGTGGTATCCGCTGGTACAGCGCCGTGAGGCCTCGCAGTTGCCAGAGCGCATGAAGCGTCTCACGATCAACGGGCAGCCGATCAAGAACTGGGTGCATGTGGCGCTCACTGTATGCAATCCGGTGCCGGGCGGCCTTGGCCTGCACGGCAGCGGCATGTTCGTCGTGAATCCGCCGTTCATGCTGCAAGACACCCTCAAGACCACGATGCCTTATCTGGTCAAGACGCTGGGCCAGGACAAGGGCGCGCAATTCCTGCTCGAAGGCCGCCAGAGCTGACCCTGGCGGTCCGTCCGGGCGGGGCTCATTTTCCCGATGCGGGAATGTCGTAGGGCAGGGACAGCAACTCTTCCGGCGACAAGTAGCGCCATTCGCCCGGCCCGAGCGTGCCCATTGGCAGGCCGCCGATCGCCGTTCTGACCAGACCCTCCACACGGTTGCCCGCCGCGGCGACCATCCGTTTGACTTGATGATATTTGCCTTGGGTGATCGTCAGGGCGATCTCATGCAGCGAAGGACTCATGACGTCCGTGGCCGCGAGCGGTTCCGTCTCGTCGCGCAGCAGTACGCCTTCGCGCAATGCCTTGAGCATGTCTTCCGTGACCGGATGCTTCGTGGTGGCCACGTAACGCTTGGGCACGTGCCGCCGCGGCGACATCATTGCGTGAAGGAACGGGCCGTCGTCGGACAGCAGCAGCATGCCGGTGGTGTCCTGATCGAGGCGTCCGGCCGGTTGCACACCGCGCACGGCGAGCGGTAGAGGCAGGAGCGAATGCACGCCCTCATGATGCGTGGGGCTCGTGGAGCATTCGTAGCCGGCAGGCTTGTTCAGCAGCACGTAGACGTGCTCGCGGTACTCCCATGGCTCGCCGTCCAGCGTGAACCGAAGCCCCGACGGGTCAATGGACTCGCGCGGGTTGTCATGGACCACGCCGTCAATGGCGAATGCGCCGGTCGCGATGAGCTTGCGGCACATCTTGCGACTGCCGAAGCCCTGCGATTGCAATAAGCGATCTAGCTCGATGATGCGTTCTCCGTCAGGCATCGTGAATTCAGGCCGCTATTGTAACGGCCCTGACGGGATGCGCTTATTCCTCCGGCTGGATGCCGCTGAAGCGGCGATAAACGTAGCGGGCCGCCCAGTCGAGCGCGAACCCCAGCACCCCGATCACGAGGATCACCGCCGTGAGCTCCGAGTAGGCGAGGCGATCGCGGGTGTCGAGAATCAGATAGCCCAGGCCGGCGTTCACGCCGAGCATTTCCGCCGGAACCAGCACGATCCACAGAATCCCGATGGCAAGGCGCACGCCCGTCAGCACATGCGCGGCGATGCCCGGAACGTAGACATGCCAGAGCATTTCCCAGCGCGTTGCCGCCAGACTCTCGCCGAGTTGCACCCAGCGACGGTCGATGTGCGTCACGCCTGCCGCCGTACTCATGACGAGCGGCCAGAGCGCCGCGAACGCGAGCAGGAAATAGACTGCCGGGTCGCCAACGCCGAGCGACATCACCGCTATCGGCATCCATGACAGCGGCGAGATCATCCGAAGGAATTGCAACGACGGGGTCAAGGTCTTGTCGAGCCAACGGACGCGGCCGATCAGGAAGCCGAGCGGCACGCCCAGCACGATGGCGCCTGCCAGGCCGACGCCGATGCGCCGCAGGCTCGCGAGGATGTGCAGACTCAGTTGTTCGTCGCGAAACAGGTCGGGCAGGGCATGCAATGCCGCGGCTGGCGAGAACTGGGCAGCGAGCGACCCCGGTGTCGTCAGGCACGCAATGCCCAGCCACCACGCCAGAACGATACCGACGAGACCGGCAATGCCGAGCCATCCTTGTGGGGCGAGACGCGCGGCAGCGACGTCGCCAGGCGAGCGTGGGGTCGCGCGGGCATCCACGACGTCCGGCACGTCCGGCACGTCCGGCACGTTCGGCACGTTCGGCGACTCCGCGGCACCGCGATGCGATGCGAAATCAGACAACGATGACCTCCTGACGCGTGAACCCTTCGGGCAATCCGAAGGCCTTCATGCCGCCCACCGCCGCAATGCTCTTCTTCACGAAGCGATCGTCCACGAGATCGCGTGCCACGAATGCCGGGTCGAGCTTCGCGACGAATTGCGCGTTACCCTCGACCTGCGTCTTCTGCATGTGACGCACCAGCGCCTCGGTGTAGCTTGGGTAAGGATACGGTTGAAAGTCGATGCGCTTCTCGTGCCAGTCGGCATGCACGATTGCCTTGTCGGCGAGGTAGCGACCCTGCTCCGAGGCGGCCGGTGCCAGCACCCGCTGCAGGACCTGGAACGGATGCGGCGTATAGCGGTTTTCGCCTTCCTTCGACAACAGGCGCGCTGCATCGTCCGGGTGCGCGCGCGTCCACGCCTGCGCCTTGACGATGGCATCGACCACCTTCTGCGACCACTCGGGGCGCGAGTCCAGGTCGCGCTCGTGCATGGTGACAACGCAGCATGCGTGGTTCTTCCACACGTCGCCGGTAAAGCGCAGGATCTTGCCGACCTTCAGGTTCTCGGCCGCGGCATTGAACGGCTCGGCCACGATGTAGCCGGCGATCTGCCTCGCGGCAAGCGCCGGGGGCATGTCGGACGGCGCCATCACGATCAGATTGACCTCGTTGGCTGCGGGCGTGCCGCTTTTCTTGAGCACGGGCGTGAGGCCGTTGGCGGTGAGCAGTCCCTGCAGCACCACGTTGTGGATGGAATACCAGAAGGGCACCGCGACGGTTTTGCCGCCGAGGTCGCTCACTTTCTGAATGTCGTTGGTCACCGTAATGGCGCTGCCGTTGACGTGGTTCCACGCAACGACCTTGGCCTTGGCCTGGCTGCCGTACCGCGCCCAGACGGTCATCGGCGAGAGCAGGTGCACAACGTTGACCTGTCCGGACAGAAAGGCTTCGATCAGTTGGGCCCAGCTACGCAGGAGCGTGGGCTTTTCCGCCTTGATGCCGGCCTGCCCAAAGAATCCGTTGTGGTGTGCCACGAGCAGCGGCGTGGCGTCCGTGATCGGCAGATAGCCGATGCGCAGCGGGGCATCCGGCTCGGCGGCGGCACGTGCGGCGCCCGACGCCAGCAGGGGCGCGGCGCCCGCGACGGTCATCATCGATGCGAGTTTCAGCCATTCTCGGCGGGAAATTTGGCACATGGTCTGGGAATCCCCGTAGATGTTGTCGTGTGATTCAGGGCGTCAACCGCATGACAGCCGCATGGGAAGCCGCGCGGCAGCCGCGTCGCGGGACATGGCTTGCTGCAGCGCTTCCAGAATCTCGATGCGCAGCGCGCCGAGCGCCTGCACTTGCGCTTCACGCGGCGCCGGCATGTCGAGCGTCCACTGCGCCAGCGTGCGTCCCTGATTGCCGAGCAATACGACGCGGTCCGAGACAAGCAGCGCCTCGTCGATGTCGTGCGTCACGAGCACCGTTGCCGCGCCGGTATCGCGTACCACCGTCACGAGCAGACGCTGCATGTCGGCGCGCGTCACTTCGTCCAGTGCGCCGAACGGCTCGTCGAGCAGCAGTGCACGCGGTTGACGGGCGAGGCAGCGCGCGAGCGCAACACGCTGTGCCATCCCGCCCGAGAGTTGGCGCGGGCGCAACGCGTGGGCGTGGGCCAGGCCGACTTCCGCCAGCGCGGCATCGATGCGCAGCCGCCGGGCATCGCGCGAGATCGACGGCTGGCGCGCGAAGGTGAGGCCGAAGGCAACGTTGCGCTCGACCGTGAGCCACGGCAGCAGGCATGGATCCTGAAAGGCGAGCGCGACGTCCGGTCGCGGCCCCCTCAGGGCTGCCCCATCGACATCGACGACGCCGTGGCTGGGCGGCAGCAGCCCGGCGGCGATGCGAAGCAGGGTCGACTTGCCCGACCCGCTCGGCCCGAGCACGGACACCAGTTCGCCGGGGGCGACGCTCAGGTCCACATTGCGGAGAACCTCGTGGCTGCCATACGACAGCCCGACGCCGCGCAGCGTGAGGAACGGCGACGCTGGCGAGGTCGCCTCGCGTGCGGCGCCGACAAGCGGTTGGGGGCGCTTGCGCTGCGTTGCCGTGGTTTGCGTCATGGCGCGGTTCCGGTTGGGCGTTGCTGCGTGCGTTGGGCCGCAAGTTGGTTTTTCAGTTGCACGAGGCTTGGCGTGACGATGGGCACGAAGGCGGCTTCACGCTGACGACGTGCGACGCCCGACAACCCGCGAAGGTAGCCGCGCCCACCGCCTGTTTGCACTTCGAGCGAGGCGGCGTCGTGAACCACGCCCGCGAGTGCGATGCGCAATTCGAAAAGATGCGCCGGTGCCTGAACGAATTCGCCCTGTGCGACGCCCGATTTCAGGCGTGCCGCGAGGGTATCGAGCTGTTCGGTGAGCGCCGCCGCTTCCTCGGCCACCGCGGCGCGGGCCCCTGGCCCGCCGTCGTACGTGCCGGCGAGACTGCGGCGCGCCAGACCCAGCGACATCCCGCACTGCAAACCGAGGAACGCCGGCCGCACGCGAACCAGCCAGGCGGGGGCATTGTCGGTCACGCGATCGTCGTCGGTCAGCGGCGTGTCGGTCATTTGCAGTGCGGCAGTGTTGGTGCCCCGCAGCCCGATCAGATCCAGATCGTCGCTGCGTGTCACACCCGGCGCATTGTGCGCGATGGCGAAAATCGACGGCGGACCTCCTGCCTCGTGATCGGCCGCGGCGGCGGCAACGAAGCCCTGCTTGCGCAGGTTCGTGATCCACGGCAGCGCGCCCGTCACGCGCCAGGCGGGCACGCGCGTCGCGCCCGACGACGCCGAAGCCTGGGTCGCGCGAATCTGCAGCGGTTCGATCGCCGACAGGTACTTCATGGCGTTGGACAAGCCGGTGGCGCCGGCCAGTTCACCTGCCAGCAGGGCGGGAAGCAGGCGATCTCGCAGCCCGTGATTGGGGCTCTGGAGCAGATATTCGATGAAAGTCCGCTGTCCCCAGAGCACGAAGGCGGCCGCGAAGGAATGTTCGGCGACCTCGGCCACGCTGTCGATCGCGTCGCCGACAGTGCCTCCACCCCCGCCCAATGTCGTCGGTACACCGATGCGTAGCAAGCCTGCTTGGGCGAGTCGGGGCACGACGTCGCCGCAAAGCGTGGCGTCCGTGTCGAGTGTCTCTGCGTGGGTGTCGAGCCACGTCGCGAGCGACGGGGCACGTGCGGCGAGTCCGCGCAGGCCGGCCGACGCGCTCATGCCGCGCGTTCCTTCGGCGCCCAGCGGTACGCCGCCAGCTGCGGATTCAGTTCGTTTTGCGACAGGTTGTTCGCGAAATTGCACAGCGTGGCCAGCGACACGCCCAGCACGACCTCGAGTGTGGCCGCGTCGTCGAAGCCCGCGGATTTGAACGCGGCGAGTTCGGCGTCCGACACTGCGCCGCGCGTGGCGATCACGGCGCGCGTGAACACGGCGACCGCATCGAGTCTGGCGTCCGAGAGCGGACGTTGGTCGCGAATCTCCTCCACGAGCGACTCAGGCAGTTGCGCCTTCTTCAGCGCCACTGCCGTGTGGCCGGCAACGCAGAAGCCGCAGCCGTGGATACCCGCGGCCGTGATCTGCACGACTTCGCGCTCGGCCAGGGTCAGGCTCGCACGCGCATTGATGCCGCCCACGGTCAGGTAGGTCTCGAGTGCCGTCGGCGCGTTGGCCAGGGAGGCCACCAGATTCGGCAGGAAGCCATTCGCGGCGAGCGATTTTTCGAGAAATGGGCGGCTCGCCTCGGGGGCGGTTTCCAGGGTATGCAGCGGCAGTCGGCTCATATCGGGCTCCTTACAGTCGAGCTTGCATTGTGCGCAGGACACGTCGTGGGCTCAATGCGTTCCTGTCTGGAAATTCTGCGGATTTGTCTCGCCACGCGTCGGGAGTTTCCGAGCGGATGCGATGTCCTGCCTCAGTGCAACGGGTAGGGCAGGGTGGCCGGCTGCACGGCGATCGGGGCCGATGCGTTCGCGTCCGATGTGTTTGTCCGGGCCGCCTGACGGCGCCACGCGCCTGGCTGAATCCCCGTGACCCGTTTGAACGCCTGCGCGAACGCCGATTCCGACTGGTAGCCCACCTGTTCCGCGGCATCCGGCAACGACACGCCTTCACGCAATAGCGCGGCCGCCGTCTTCATTCTGACCAGCGTGACGAATTGCGCCGGCGGTTGTCCGCCGATCTCGGCAAACTGCTTGCAGAACCGCGCGCGCGACATGTGGACGAAATCGGCCATCGCGTCTGTCGTCCAGCGCTCGCCGGGCGACTCGATGATCGCCGCGGCAAGACGCCCGAACGCATCGCGTCGCATCAGACGCCACATTCCGGGCGCCACGTCTTCCGCATGCACCGCTTCACGCAGGGCATAGTAGAAGAGCAGGTCGGTCAGGCGCGCGAGCAGCGGCGACGGCGCATCGCCCGGGCGCCGCGCTTCCGCCTGGATCAATGTGAAGATCTGCGTCATGCCCTCGAGACGACCGCTGTCGCGCCGCGCGACGATCGGGTTCGGCAGCATGCCGAGCACCAGTGCATCGAGGTCCGTGCGAAAGTCGAAGAATCCACAGGCCAGCGAGACGGCCCCGGCGGGCGACGCCGAAGCGTCACGCGCTAGCGCCGGCAGCGGCGTCATCGTGCCCGCGCGCGCCGTGAAGTCGGCGGGAGGTGTCGCGTGCGGAGACAGGCAGTGGGGGATGTCGGAGAGCAGGAAGACGGCGTCGCCACGCCGCAGCGTGAAGGTGCGCGCGGCGAACGAGCCGTTCGCACCGACGTGCAGGAAGCAGCCGCCATCGAGCACGACATGGAAGCTCGCGCGCTGATGGCCTGCCGTGGACGCCTGGTACAGGCCGCAATATTCGCCGACGTGGAATAACGTACTTTTCAATTCCAGCCCGGCCAGCAACCAGTCGGCCACCCGGTCGGGATCGCCCGGGTGCGCCGAAGCTGTCATCGGCGCTGTCGTCGCCTGGCCTGTGTCGTTCCCCGTGTCTCGCTGCATGGCAGCCCCCACCCCCGTACCTGCTGACCTTCAGCAAAACGTCCATCCTCCCTACCGACATGACGGGAGACAACTATTTTTTTGTTGGATGCTTATTCCGGATAAGCCGGGCAGGCCAGATGCGCCGGAGTGGGGCGGAAATGAGAAAAGCCGATGATCTTTCGA